>JABJBP010000094.1 GCA_018665815.1 Rhodospirillaceae bacterium | reverse complement strand
GAAGGAAGACATGGAGGCCATGGGTGCGGTGCGCCTGAAAGACGTCGACGAGGCGCAATCAGGGATCGTCACCATCGCCAAGGCCCTGTCCGATTCCGGTGAAATTGTTATCGCCGGCGGTGACGACGAGTCCGAATTGGTCTACTGACCGGCCATCCGCGGACGTTTCCAAATCCATTTGCAGCCATTTACCCGACCCCAAATTCGACAACAAAAAATTGCGAAAAAAAACACGCCCCGCATTCTCAGCGGGGCGTGCTGTATTTTTTAAGCAGGTGAAGCCTGCCAAATCGTCTTAGATGTTTTTTCGTCTTAGACGTTTTTGAACTTCTTGATCTCACCGCTATTGATCTTCGACATGTAGGCGTCGAGTTCGCGTTTAACGATGGGCGCAAGAATGTACAGGCCCAAGATATTCGGCACACAAATCAAGAAGACCAGCGCATCCGAGATATCGAGAATCGGGCCGAGCTGCACCATGCAGCCCAAAGTGACGAAGGCACAGAAAATCAACTTGTAGATCGTCTGGCCCTGCAGGCTTTCACCAAACAGATAGGTCCATCCCTTCAAGCCGTAATACGACCATGAAATCATGGTCGAGAATGCAAACAGCATGCCGGCAAAAGCCAGTGGGATTGGGAACCAGCTGATTTGGGTCTGGAACGCAGCGGATGTCATGGCGATCCCCGTCGCGTCACCGGCAAAGCCCGGATACGCAACGGCCGTTGTCCCGATGACCATGGCAGTGATCGTGCAGATCACGATGGTGTCGATGAACGGCTCGAGCAGGGAAACCATACCTTCCGTGACCGGCTCGTTGGTCCGAACCGCGGCGTGCGCGATGGACGCGGAACCGATACCGGCTTCATTTGAGAAGACGGCGCGTTGGAAGCCGATAATCATCGCTCCCAATGCACCACCGGCAACACCTTCACCCGTGAAGGCGCCGGTGAACACGTTGCTGATGGCTTCAGGAATAGCGGCGCTATTCATGAAGATGACGATCAACGCGCAAACACAGTAAAAGATCGCCATGAACGGCACGATCTTTTCGGTGACCCGGGCAATCGACTTAATCCCGCCAATGATAACCGCGAACACGATGGCCGCCATCACCAGACCGACAAGCCAGCCGAGCCCATCAAACATACCGCCGGTGACGTTGTTCAACTGCACATAAGCCTGGTTGGACTGGAACATGTTGCCGATGCCCAAGGCGCCGATAAAGATACCGATGGCATAGAATGTCCCGACGAATTTGCCGAACCCGGCCATGCCGCGTTCTGAAAAGCCCTTGCTCAGGTAGTACATGGGACCACCGGAAACCGAGCCGTCGGGGTTTTCGTTTCGGTATTTGACGCCAAGCGTACATTCGACAAATTTTGTCGACATCCCTAAGAAGCCGGCCATGATCAGCCAGAAGGTCGCGCCTGGCCCGCCGACGGTAACGGCGACGGCAACGCCGCCAATGTTACCAATACCAACGGTACCGGAGACGGCCGTCGCCAACGCCTGGAAGTGAGATACCTCACCCGCGTCGTCGGGGTTGGCATAATCGCCGCGCACCAATTGAATGGCGTGCTTGAAGCCCCAGATGTTGACGAAACCCATGCGAAACGTGAAGAACACGGCACCGACCACTAGCCATAAAACGACAACTGGCACCTGTGCGCCAAAGAGCGGAATTTTGAAGAAAACGAATGCACCGATGGCCGAGGCAATCGGCGCAGTGGCCGCGTTGATGGCTTCATCGAAACCAGCAAACGCAATATGCGGCGTAAGGATGAGGACCATCAACGCCAAAACTAATCTAGTCATGAATACACCCAATTTTAATTTTGCACGCAAAGTTAAATTCGGCCGTTCGATTAGGGAACGACGGTTACCGGAACCGTTGAAATTTGAACCAACGAGCCGGCGACACTACCGAACAACAACGACCCCATCTTTGATTGACCTTTCCGGTCAATGAAGATTTGAGAGGCCCCTGTGGACTCGGCGATTTCAATGACGGTTTCCGCCGGATGGCCGTGTCGAACAACGGTGTCGCAATTCAACCCTGCTTCTTTCGCCGCGGCCTCGGATGGCCCCAACAGGGCGTCTTTCGCCCGGTCGAGTTCTTCTTCGCGGCGGCTATGGCGTTCGGCCAATTCGTCAAGGGTATGAAATGAAAACGGCGACCATTCAATAATATGAACAAGCGTCAGGCCGGCGTTCGTTTGTTTAGCCTACATTTCCCAAGTGATCTTCAAACTTGGCATGAGTATACAAAATCACACCATTTCTCAAAAAGTTGTTTTCTGCAATCGCCCGACACCCCCGATTTTGACGCATTAGCGGCGTTCTGCATGCTATTTCTTGGTAATTCCCGCCATCCAGACGCACCT
>JABJBP010000093.1 GCA_018665815.1 Rhodospirillaceae bacterium | reverse complement strand
TTCAATGGTCGAGAAGAGAAGTGGTGCCCAGGGGCGGAATCGAACCACCGACACCGCGATTTTCAGTCGCGTGCTCTACCAACTGAGCTACCTGGGCACATCCCCGAAACGGGGTGCCGCGAACGCGGCAACCGCCTTATCAGCGGTGTTGGCATCGAGCGCTTGTAAAGGAAACAGCGCGGTGTGTCCAGCGCCCGAAACACATCGGCGAAGGATGCTGAAATTCCGGAACGCCGAGGTTATTTCCAGGAACGATACGGGCGCCTATTCGTCAGCGAATGCATCGTCATCCAATTCAGCTGCCTCTTCCGACGGAATACGATAATCCTCATTCAACCAGCGGCCTAAATCAATATCCGCACACCGTTTCGAACAGAAAGGTCGATAGGTTTGAACCGCCAGATTTGCGCATATGGGACAATTGGCATTCTTCAGGGGGGTAACATTTTCGCTGACGGGCCGCTTCGTCATTATTTCCCGCCTTGGGACTCAATCAGCACGGTATCCAACGCTAATGTCGCGTCGCCGGTGACCTCTAACGCACCACCTAGTTCGGTTTCCGCTTGCTTGCGGGCGGCGTCTGCCTCGCCCATCAACGCTTCGGCGACAGCGGGATGGCAGGTTACCCGATAACCGGCCGCCGGCGTCGCCACGGCTTCACGGAGCGCCGCCCGCAGGCCGCCCAACGCAACCGTCAGCGGTGAATTGATCAACCGGGCCGGGCCGTCACAAATCAATTCTGACAAACTGGGTGCCTTGCGCCGTCGGGTCAATTCAACCAACCCCAGGCGTGTAAATCCGCCAAGGAAAGGCTGGTTGGGATCATCGGCCAGCGCTTTGCGAAGTACCGATAAAACGTTTTCCTGGCTATCAGTGCGGCGCATGGAAACGAAATCGATCACGATCAGTCCGCTCAGATTTCGCAACCGCAATTGATGGGCGATCGAATGCGCGGCCTCGGAGTTGACGTCAAATGCCAATCGTTCGCGATTACCGCCGCTCGCGTTGCCCGTGTTGACGTCAATGGCGGTCAATGCCGGCGTCTCGCTGATGATTAAATCGCCGCCGGATGGCAAAGGAACCGTCGTGTCCAACGCCATCTCAATCAGTTCTTCAACGCCTTCACTTTCGAACAAGGTATCGTCGCCACGATAAAGATGCAGCATTTCAGTAATATCGGGCATCTCTTCCTTGGTGAAATCTATCAAACGCTTATGTAGATCAGCGTCATCGACAAGAACCGCATTGAGATCGACGCCGCCCTGTTCGCGCAGCACGCGGCGTGCTTGATCAAGTTCGCGGTAAAGACATGCCGGTGCTTGACCGGTTTCGGCCAGCGTGCCGATCTCGGCCCACCGCTGGCGCAATCGCCCTGCTTCAGCTTTTAGGTCTTCGTCCTCGGCTTCTTGTGCCGCCGTCCGCAAGATAAAACCACCTTCGCCGCTCTTCTGATCTGCCATCACTGCATCCAGTCGATCACGTTCAGCGGCGTCGCTAATTCGACGCGAGATGGAAATGCCAGGCTGCTTCGGCGTGAACACCAGGTCGCGGCCCGTCAGAACCGGGCGCGTGGTGAGCTTCGCGCCTTTCTCTTCCTCCGGGTCGCGTGTCACTTGGACCACGACTGCGTCGCCTTCTTTAAGATAATCACCTATGGCGTCGTCCGGTCCGCCATTCACCGGGCGTGCCTCAGGCAATGCCAAAAACCCTGAACGCGCCAATCCAATATCGACAAACGCGGCCTGTAAATTGTGAATGACGGCCTCGACACGGCCCAGGAAAATGTCCCCGACCCTCGATTCGTGCCCCAAACGTTCAAACGTCAATCCGATCAGTTCGCCATCGTTGAGTTCAGCAACGCGAACCTCGCCGGGTCCGGTTGAAATGAGAATACGATCAACTGTCATGTGCCACTCTTTGCCCCTCATTCTGTCGGGCCCCTCTTTCGCTCGGGGATGTTACGCCGAGACCATCCAGCAGAGCCAGCGTTTCGAACAATGCCAACCCAACGACGTTGCTGTAGGATCCGTTGATCCCTTTGACGAACCCTTCAGCCCGGCCTTGAATGGCGTAACCGCCGGCCTTGCCTTCCCATTCTCCCGAAGCGATGTAGGCATCGATTTCAGCACCGGTCAGGCGTTTGAACGACACCTGCGTAGTCACCAGACGTTCATGCGCCCGGCCTCCGGGTGCCGACACGCAAATCGCACCGTGTACACGATGACGGCGCCCGGAAAGAAGTTCGAGATAACGCCGCGCTTCCACGGCGTCCACGGGCTTGTTCAACAAGCGCCGTCCACAGGCGACGACCGTATCGGCACCAAGGACGAAATCATCAGGAAATTTTATAGCAATTGCTTGCGCTTTGGCACGCCCGAGGCGCGCAGCCGTTTGGCTCGGCAGTTCCCCGGACTGTGGTGCTTCATCAATTTCGGCTGCGGCAATGTCGACCGGAATCACGCCGACTTGCGCGAGCAGTTGAACGCGCCGGGGCGATGCGGACGCGAGTATGAGGTGACCCGGCATGCCGCCTTAATATTATTTGAAGCGGAAAGTGATGCGACCTTTGGTCAGGTCGTAGGGAGTCATTTCCACATTTACGCGGTCACCCGCGAGCACTCGAATTCGGTGCTTGCGCATTTTCCCCGCCGTATGCGCGAGAATTTCGTGTTCATTGTCGAGCTTCACCCGAAACATCGCGTTGGGGAGAATCTCAGTGACCGTTCCGGAAAACTCCAGCGGCTCTTCTTTGGCCATAATTCACTCAATATTGTTCGTAATCGGGCCTAAAGATGGCGCCAAATCGAGCAGGGTCAAGCGTTTTCCCATTACCAGGCAAGATTTCTATTGGATTCAACGGTTTCGACGGCCATTCAAGTATCCACTGCGCTGGTTAGCGGAAACCGTTCCTTGATCCGATCCATCAATTGATCGCGGACTTGGCGGTAGGCTACCAACCGGCGTTCGCGGTCTTCACTGTCGATCACAGAAGGGTCGAAAGTGTGCCAAAACTCAATGTCACAGGCCATGACTCGGGTTAATTCGACGGCCCTGTGTTGGGCTTCCGGTGACAAAGGTATGATCAAGTCATAGTAATTGTCTTCAAGGTCATCGAAGGTCTTGGCATTGTGGCGCGATAGATCGATACCGATTTCGTCCATAACGGTGATTGCATACCCGTCAATATCCAAAGAGCGAACGCCAACGGAATCGACATAAATCCGCGCGCCGTGAAGGAATTTCATGATCGATTCCGCCATCGGTGAGCGCACGGAATTCATCGTGCACGCGAATAGAACCGCGGAAGGCATCTCACCCATGCCCGGCCTATGCCCTGATGTGTAGCACGCAGACCAACGTGAACAGGCGCCTGGCCGTCGGCTTGTCCATCTCCACGTCGTCCGCCATGCGGTCCTTGAGCACCTCGGCGCCCTCGTTATGCAGACCCCGGCGCGCCATATCAATGGCTTCAATCTGAGAGGGCGTCTTGGTTTTGATGGCCTCAAAATAGCTGTCGCAGATCATGAAATAATCTTTGACGATCCTACGAAACACACTGATCGGCAGTGTCAGCTTATCTATGGGCGCATCATCCTCACCGCGGAGATTGAACACCAGCCGGTTCTCTTCGATCCCCAAGTTCAACTTATATGGCCCGGATTCGCCGTTGCAGAGTGCGAATTCATTGTCTTCCAGCAAATCGAAGATCGCGACTTTTCGTTCGTGCTCAACCTGTGCTGAACGCCGCACAACCGATTTCTCATCCAAATTGATGCTGAGGATACGATTGTCGTCGGACATCAATGCCCCCTGGCCTAGGATCGCGCCGGCTTGTTGAGCCGTATCGAAACCGAGAGCGCGTGCGCGTCCAATCCTTCGGCGCGCGCCAACGTCACAGCAGCGGGGCCGATGGCGTTCAACCCCTCTGAACTGCACTCAATCATCGATGTCCGTTTCATGAAATCCAAGACCCCAAGTCCCGATGAAAACCGTGCCGAACGTGCCGTTGGCAACACGTGGTTTGGCCCTGCCAGGTAGTCGCCAAGCGCTTCCGGAACAAAGCGCCCCATGAATATGGCACCGGCATTTCGTACCTGCATAGCAAGCGCCCGGGCGTCCTCGGTGGCGATTTCCAAGTGTTCCGGGGCGATGCGGTCAATCAATGGCAATGCATCTGCAATTTCTGGAACGATAATCACCGCACCATAGTTCCGCCAACTTTCTCCGGCCGTGTCGGCGCGGGGCAACGTCTTCAGATGACCATCAACAGCAGCCACCACGGCATCGGCAAACGCCCGATCGTCAGTCATTAAAATGGCTTGCGCAGCCAGGTCGTGCTCGGCCTGTGACAACAGATCGGCCGCAATCCAGGCCGGATCATTTTCTCCATCGGCAAGAACCAGGATTTCCGACGGACCGGCAATCATATCGATGCCGACGGTGCCGTATACTTGGCGCTTGGCTGCCGCCACATAGGCATTTCCGGGACCGACGATTTTATCAACTGGCGAAATTGTCTCAGTTCCATAAGCCAATGCGCCAACCGCCTGAGCGCCGCCTATCCGATAAATCGTATCGACGCCTGCAATTCCGGCAGCCGCAAGAACCAATGGATTAACCACGCCATTCGGCGTTGGGACGACCATGACTAGGCGATCCACTCCGGCCACCTTGGCGGGGATTGCGTTCATCAATACCGAAGACGGATATGCCGCGGTACCACCGGGCACATAAAGGCCGGCGGCGCCAACCGCCGTCCAGCGATAGCCCAGACGCACCCCATCCGCATCCGTATGATCCAAGTCATCAGGAATTTGGCGTTGGTGAAAATCTTCGATCCGCTGCGCCGCCAGTTCCAAGGCGTCCAAGGTGCCACGCTCGCAATCATCGCGAGCCGCGGCGATATCTTTGGGCGAAAATGCCATGGTTTGCGGCGTCAGGTCGAATTTATCGAACTTCTGCGTTGCTTCAATAAGCGCCGCGTCACCACGGCTGCGGACATCATTGAGAATGCCGGCAACGACATCGTTAACGTCACGGGCGGTCTCACGCTTGCCATCCAAAAAATTCGTGAATTCGTCGGCGAAGCCCGAACTTTGCGTATCAAGCAGCTTTGGCATCGACGGCCTCTTGAAATTTTCCGATCCACTCGTTGATTTCTTCAGGCCGTGTTTTCCACGCCGCGCGGTTGACTGTCAGGCGCGAGGTAATATCGCAAATGCGTTCAATTTCCACCAATCCGTTGGCCTCCAATGTCGCCCCCGTCGACACTAAATCAACAATGCGCCGGCACAAACCCAACTGCGGCGCCAGTTCCATGGCGCCGTTCAGTTTAATGCATTCGGCCTGGACGCCGCGCCGTGCGAAATGGCGACTGGTGATGCCCGGATATTTCGTCGCGACCCGCACTGAACTCCATCGCGAAGGGTCGTCATCGGTCACAAAATCTGCCGGCTCGGCCACGGATATTCGACATTGACCAACGCCGAGATCAAGCGGAGCATATAGCTCAGGGTAATCGAATTCCATCAACACATCGTTGCCCGCGACCCCAATGTGCGCACCGCCAAAAGCCACGAATGTCGCAACATCGAAGCTCCGAACGCGAATGATGTCCAGTCCCGCCAGATTGGTCCGGAATCTGAGTTGGCGACATTCAGGGTCATCAAAGGCCGGCTCGGGCGTAATTCCGGCACGGCGAACAATCGGCAACACGTCCCGCATGATACGCCCTTTGGGGAGCGCCAAGATCAAAGGTTCGTTGGCCATCACTACCTCCGTCAGGCGGCATTCATAGTGGGTTAGCTCGGCCGGATCAAACAATGCCTCAACGCAAGGCGTAGACTGTCATATGTTGTCCCAAGCTCAGCCAAGCGGGAAGCTTCATTTGCTGAATCTGATCGACTGACATGGGAGCCTGCCAACCAAATCCTGCTCGGGCAATTTCCTGAGCGACATCGGAAACTGGAATTCCTAGTTCGAATTTTTCTGGAGCCAATATATACACAGGGGTCCCCTCGGGAATTCGAATGCCGCGGCGCTTCAAATACTGTTGTATGTTGTTGTTTTTGAGCTCTCGATGCAGTGATACCAATGTGCGCAGGTAATATGGCGAATTTGGAGTATTGTCTCTGAACATTTTAAACATATGACTGACTTTGTAGTTCCAAGGAACGACAACGCTTCCCTGCGGCAGTTTTTTATGGAAATCCTTGGCCATTCGTCGCACGCCGACATGTCTTTGGATGACAGTCCCCCAATGCAGGATTGTCACATCATTCGAAAACCGAGCAATTTCAAAGAACCCATGCAGCACGATTGCCATAACAACGCCGGTGGGGACAGCATACCGAAACCATACTGATGGGCGGTCTGACCGCCATGCCGATATCGCGGCATTCGACGCCACGACAAATAACCAAGCCGCGCCGACAATCAGGATGGGCAGGACATAGGCACCGGTTCGGTCATACTGATTGAACCCAGGCATCGATATTCCAACGAGAAAATGAATTCCTACCAAGAAAAACAAAAAGGCGTTACCAAGACGCCTAGCAATGCCGATCACACCCACAACTCCGGCAAAAACAATGGGCCACGACAGACTACCAGACACCACATGCCCCCAACGCATGACGCGCCTCAACAATTCTGCCGCAGAATATCCTTCTTGAGTTAAGACCCAAATCAGTCGGGTTGCAAATCCTTGATCGCCATGATGAGGGCCTAGGCTCGCGCTGATCACGCCCCACACGACGGCCGGCAAAAAGATGACAATCACGCCGGCGACATAAAAAAACACAATCCGTTTTCGAAAAGAGGCCTCCACATGGCGGATAAACAATAAGCTGGCAAATGTTGCAGGCGCCAACAGGAAAACGGTCGTGTAGTGGGCGTAAATCGCTAAACTTTGACCGAGCAACAAAAGGACCAGGGCGCGAATATCAACTTGGCGCCGTGTTTCCGGTGGCGCCATGGATATACCACTCAGCCACAGCTGGGTGATGACGATAGAGATAGCAAACCCCAACAATCCGACATTGTGAATGCCAATCACCGAATACAAATATAGATAAGAGCTCGCCGCGAGAAGAATGAAGGCGGCAACAGTGATCCATGCCGTCTCAGTGGAAAATTTGTGTTCCATCCGTCCCCGAAAGCTCAGCGGAATTACCGAAAATACGGAAAGAGCCAGTGTCCCGGCAATTATGCTAGCCAAAATTTGGGCTTCCGCAGAAACGCCCAACGGAAAAGAAAGCAAATAAAACCAGGCAACACTGAGCAGAACGAATATATGATCCTGCGCCAAATAGATGCGCCGGATCAAAATATTCAAAAAGCTGTGTTCGTCAGTGATTAATTTTTCAACAAACCCCGCATCAGCATGATCTACTGGCCAAAATCGCAGCGACTGCCTCAGGTCCTGAATCCAGACAATTATACTCCCCTGATCCGCGCGTGGCTCAGCGTCTCCGAGAACCGCAAACCGAATGAAGATCAAAATTATCGTTAGGGTTAGAAATCCAATGAAGAGAACTCGACTTCGCATCGATACACATCCTGCGCCACACCGGTTTCGCCCAGGTTTCAAGCTACCTGCGAATCGAAAAAGCTACACACCATGCATTCGTTCAATTTCCGCACCGCATTGAGCAAGCTTTTCCTCAAGTCGGTCGTAGCCTCTATCCAAATGATAAACGCGATTGATCAAAGTTTCACCCTCCGCCGCCAATCCTGCCAAGACCAGGGACACTGAAGCCCTGAGATCGGTCGCCATGACAGGGGCGCCGGATAAGCTCGGCACGCCACGGATAATGGCCGAGGCACCGTGGACATTGATATCGGCACCCATCCGGCAAAGCTCGGGAACATGCATGAAGCGATTTTCAAATATAGTCTCGGTGACCATCGACGCCCCTTCGGATACCGACATCAATGCCATGAACTGCGCCTGCATATCGGTTGGGAACCCAGGAAACGGCTCGGTCATCAAGTCGACGCCACGCAATGGCCCGTTGATTCGACTGACACGAAGCCCTTTTTCTTCTTCTTCGAAACCCACGCCCGCGCGGCCTAGCAAATCTATGGTCGATTGGATCAATTCAGATCGCGCGCCCTTTAGCAGCAATTCCCCACCGGTGATGGCTGCAGCAACCGCGTAACTGCCGATCTCTATCCGGTCCGGCAATACTTCATAAGCAGCGCCGTGCAACCGTTCAACGCCGTTGATCCGCAACGTATCGGTGCCGATGCCAGTGATATCGGCACCCATGGCAACCAAACAGTGAGCCAGATCAGCAACTTCCGGCTCGCGTGCCGCATTCGCAATGATGGTTTCACCTTTCGCCAGTGCCGAGGCCATCAAAATATTCTCCGTACCGCCGACGGTGACCATAGGAAAAACCACATGCCCGCCGTGCAGCCCGTTTGGCGCGCGGGCATTGATATAGCCGGTTTCCAGTTCAATCTCGGCGCCCAGCTGCTCCAGGGCCTGAAGATGGAGATCGACGGGTCGGGTGCCGATGGCGCAGCCGCCAGGCAAGGACACCCGAGCCTCACCTTCGCGAGCCAGCAATGGTCCCAAAACCAAAACAGAAGCGCGCATTTTGCGGACCAGATCATAAAGCGCCGTCGTTTCCTTAATCTGTCCAGCCGTCAATTCCATCACCTGCCCGGCCCAATTGCTGGCGTCGCCGGTCGGGGCCTCGCGCACATTTTGTTCAACGCCAAGCTCCCGCAACAGATGAGCCATTGAGGCTATGTCCGCCAAATGCGGCAGATTCGAAAGCGTTAGAGTTTCATCGGTCAAGAGGCTCGCCGCCAACAGCGGCAGGGCCGCATTCTTGGCGCCGCTGATGGCAATTTCCCCGTGCAGCGGCTTGCCGCCTAGGATTCGAATACAATCCATGTTCAGGCCTTCATTGAGACTATCGTTTCCAGCGCTTCCGCTTTTAGATCAAGCGCCCGGGCCGCTCAAGCAACCCGGTCGAGCTTATGCACCGTCATGATGACCAAATTAGGGCAATATCAAAATTTTTGCGTCGGATTTCTATGCCGTGTCGTCCGATTGCCGGTCGCGTGCCTGACTTTTCCGCTTTGCTAGATTGGTGCGCAACTTCTCTGCTAACCGCTTGTCACGGTCCTGCTTACGCCCGACACGGCTGGTTGGCGGCGCTTTATCGATTTCAGCGGGTTTGTTCATGAGTGCTCCGTGACCGTATCCATCCTGAAAGCAGGCAGCGTGGCGGTCAAGTCACGTGCGGGGCATGGAAATCATCTCAGCGGGCCATACGGATGCTTGCGCCTCCGATCACCCTATGGCATTTTGCGCCCGCCTTACAGGCCAGCCGTCGTAGCTCAGTGGTAGAGCGCGCCATTGGTAATGGCGAGGTCGGAAGTTCAATCCTTCCCGACGGCACCATTTCTCTTCGTTTTGCTGAGCGCAACAAGAGACCTTTTCGTTGGAACCCATGCGGCTATATTAGGCCGTTAAATTTCGCGATCCTGGCACAAGACTTACGCCCGCAGTGAATATCCGATTGATCAACAAGGTCACCCTGGATGCGACGGACCCAATCTCAAAGCAAACCGACTACAAGAAATGTGCGGTGAAGGTGGTAGCGGTATGAAAAACTTCATGTATGCCGCCTTACTCGCCTTGTTGATGGGCGGGCTCGGATGGTCGAGTAATTTGGCACAAGCCGAGGACACCATCGCCACGCTTCGCGGCAGCGCGATTAAGGCTCAGCCGAACACGCCCCGGATTCCTCGCATTTCGAACACCGATCTCAAGCGGATGCGAAATTACCCTGAACAGCCGCCGACCATCCCGCACAAAATCCGCAGTTATCAAGTCGACAAAAACGTCAACAAATGCCTGACCTGTCATAGCCGGCGGGCGACTGCCGAATCACAAGCGCCAATGGTCAGCGTCACCCATTTCATGGACCGTGACGGCCAGGTCCGCGCGTCAGTTTCTCCACGCCGGTATTTCTGTAACCAGTGTCACGTACCGCAACACGACATCAATCCGCTGGTCGGCAACACCTTCCTGGATGTCGATGAGGTTATCGGTCGCTTGAAGCCAATGGGAACCGGACAGTGAAGGTGGTGGCCTTGATCGTCGATTATTGGCGGCTATTGAACCGTCCCACGCGCCATCTCAGCCTAGCGTTTTTGACGGCTGGTTGATTCATCGCAGGTGTGGTGTTCTGGGGCGGCTTCAACACGGCACTGGAAATCACCAACACCGAGGCGTTTTGCATCAGCTGCCATGAGATGCGCAATAACGTCTTTCAGGAACTCAAATCAACTATATTCACTATACCAACCGCTCGGGCGTCCGCGCGACCTGCCCTGATTGCCATGTGCCGCATCAATGGACAGACAAGATCGCGCGGAAAATGCAGGCATCAAAAGAGGTCTGGGGTAAAATTTTCGGCACTATTTCGACGCGCGAAAAGTTTCTGGAAAAGCGGCTGGAACTAGCTCAACACGAATGGGCGCGGCTGAAGGCCAATGATTCGCTGAAATGCCGGAACTGCCACAACTTCGAGTTTATGGATTTCACTCAACAAAGTCCCCGCGCGGCCAAACAGCACGAACGCTTTCTAGCCAACAAGGAAAAGACCTGTATCGATTGCCACAAGGGCATCGCACACCGGTTGCCCAACATGGCCAACGCCGGCCACTAGTCACCGCGATTTAAAAATAATTAAGTCAGCGCCCGCCACATATCCAGATCGCATTCAAGCTGAACGGCGAAACCGTTCTTAAATGTCCTGGCGACCCGGACCGGAATGATGAACAGACCGTCAATGGTCAGTTTTACCCGCTCTTCAAGCTCCAGAGGGGTGTCTATGGCATTAGCGCCGTCTGGATATTGGACCGCCACACCGGTCTTCGACACATCATGGATGACACCGCCATTGAACGGCACACCGCCAGTCACGCCAATGACATTGTCCAACTTATGCCGGTCGGTACCGCGTTTTTCACGCGCCCCGGGGATCGGCCTCATCATTCGATCAGTATTCATTTTTGGTATGTCCTCTGCCCACGCCACTATTCCCGGCTGTGGGGATACACCAAATATATAAACGCAGTGTGACAGAGAATCTCAAAACTTGTGAATGGTCATTAACGAGATGATGCCGCCGAAGCCGACACGCCCATTGACCACCAACAGAACCACATTCAGGCCTAATGCAGCTTCACGTATTCATAATCCAATGGATGACCATGAATACCGCGCCTGGGCGCCGCGATCCAGCCTGCCATTTTGCCGGGCTCAGTGACCGGTTTCATCAGGCTATCGACGTAAGCCCGGTCTTCATCGCTCGGCAGGCTTGACGCCAGATGCCCGCCGTAGGCCTCGGCGGCAATGATGTTGCCGGCCAAGTCAGTCGGCACGCCACCCCAGCTGCCGATCTCGCGGCGGAAACGAGCGCTGGGCAGGGTGATCTGGAAATGAAATCCGGCCGCTTGAATGGTCTTGTTCCAACGATCAACGCCACGTTGACAGTCCCCGACATAGAGATTGCGGGTGATTTCGTTCATGGCGTTGCGGGTCGGCGCCTCAACCGTCGTGACCCCGCCGTTGCCATCAGGCACCTCAAGTACTTCGATGGTTTCCGAGCAATCATGATCGTCGAACTTGGCCTCATCGGGCCGGCCTTTGACACCTGTGGCGAAATACCCCGCCGCGTTCGACGACTGGTCGGCACCAAACAGATCAAGACACGATGAGAACCAGAAATTGACGTAGCGTTGCAAGAGCGGGAGGTCGATGACGCCGGCGGCGCGGAGCGTCTCCGGATCATCGGTCCTTAAGTCCTTCATCACATCCACAGTGCGTTCAACAATCCGACCGATTCCGGTTTCGCCGACAAACATGTGATGCGCTTCCTCCGTCAGCATGAACTGACAGGTCCGCGCCAGTGGATCAAAAGCCGACTCAGCCAAGCACTTCAATTGGTACTTGCCGTCGCGGTCAGTGAAGTAAGTGAACATGAAGAAGCTCAGCCAATCCTCAATGGGTTCATTGAACGTGCCCAAAATGCGCGGATTGTCGGGATCACCGGAATGGCGATACAGCAATTCCTCCGCTTCCTCGCGGCCATCGCGGCCAAAGTGTGCGTGCAGCAAATAGACCATCGCCCAAAGATGGCGGCCTTCCTCGACATTCACTTGGAAAAGATTGCGCAAATCGTAGAGCGACGGACAGGTCAGGCCCAATAAGCGCTGCTGTTCGACCGAAGCGGGTTCCGTATCACCCTGGGTGACGATCAATCGGCGCAGCGCGGCGCGGTGTTCGCCGGGGACTTCCTGCCACACGGGCTTGCCCATCTCATCGCCGAAACCGATGGTTTGTTCGGGCTTCGGCTCGCTTAGAAAAATCCCCCAACGGTAATCTGGCATCTTCACGTGATCAAAATGTGCCCAGCCGTCGGCGCCGACATTGACGGCGGTGCGCAAATAGACGTCTTTTGCCTGAAAACCTTCCGGGCCCAGTTCATTCCACCAATCCAGATAACCTGGCTGCCAGTGCTCCAAAGCGCGTTGCAGGCGCCGGTCATCCGCCAAGTTCACATTGTTTGGGATTTTTTCGCTGTAATCGATGGCCATTGTTTAGATTCTCTTCCAATCGTAATCCGGTTTCGATCCGGACCCGAAGCGCTTCAAAGCACCCTGCTCACCGACGGCATTGGGCCGGTTGAATATCCAATTCTGCCACGCCGACAGGCGTCCGAAAACCTTGGTCAAAACATTCTCGCTGCCTGCGAAACGCAAATTCGCCTCCATTCCCGTCAAGGCATCCGGCGATAGTGCGATGCGTTCCTCGATGGCTATACGAATTTCGTCATCCCAATCGAGATCATCAGGGGCGAAAGTTACCAAGCCTTCCGCCTCGGCGTCGGCGGCGCTGAATGTTTCGGCGGCATGACGCGCCAATTCCGCCAACTTAGCATCGTCCGTCAGGAAGCGCTGGGCCAGCCGGCTTTTCGCGGTGATCATCTGAAGCGGCCCGAAATTCATTTCCGACAAGGCAATGGCCGCCTGTGTCCCCTCGCCTTCCGGCATATCCAACATGTAACTGCGGTCTGCGGCGAGCGCCAATTCAAACAACGTGCCAGCAAAACACGAGCCTTCGTCGATAATTGCGAACAGGCTGCGCGACGACACATCGAGGCGTGCCAAAGTCCGCCGTAACATGCCGATCACCTCAGTCACGAACCAATTGTCGCCATGCGCGCTGAGCGCCGCGTCGACCGCCAGCACTTTGTCGATATCGCCTGTGGTCTTGATCAAAATGACGCCAATCTCATCGTCGTTGGTCCTGAGCATCAAGATCGCATCATCCAGTTCACGCGCCATGGCCAGGGGCCAAAACGCCATGCCTTCTGCAATGATGCCCTCAATCGTGTTCGGCGCATCCGCTTCGGGTCCGCATATCGTCAGCGTTGCGGTACGTTGATCGCGGTCAATAACGGCATCGACCCAGGTGTAATGGTACCCCGTATCATCAATACGGCGATCAAGCAGCGTCATGGGGATGCCCACGGCACCTTCGGGGCGCCCGGCGGCGGCAGCGAGTTCTTGCGCCCGATCCGCGACACCGTCATCAAACTTCTGCGGCGCGGCGATCTCGTCAACCAACCCCCAATCCTTAGCCTTGCGCCCTCGCAGGCCTTCTTCGCTGGTACAAAAAACATCGGCGAGATCGCGGCGCACCATGCGCTTGTCCACCAACCGGCTGAGTCCGCCGGTTCCCGGCAAGACGCCCAGCAATGGCACTTCGGGCAAACTGACGGCGCTGGAGCGGTCATCAACCAACCAGATCTCATCACACGCCAGGGCAACCTCATAGCCGCCGCCCGCCGTAGTGCCGTTCAACGCAGCGATGTACTTCACACCTGAATGGCGGCTGGTGTCTTCGATGCCGTTGCGGGTTTCATTGGTAAACTTGCAGAAATTTACCTTCCAGCCATGCGTCGCTTGGCCCAGCATGTAAATATTGGCACCGGCGCAGAACATCCTGTTGAGGCCGCTGGTGATCACCACCGCACCGACCTCGGGATGCTCGAACCGCAGCCGCTGCAGAGCGTCATAGAGTTCAATATCGACGCCCAAGTCGTAAGAATTGAGTTTCAGCTTGTAACCGGGTTGCAGGCCGCCGTCCTCATCCACCGAAAGCGTCAACGTCGCGACGGCGCCATCGACATTGAGGCGCCAGTGGCGGTAATTTTCCTGATCTCGGTCATAGGTAACGACGGTGTCGCGGGAATTCATGGCTATTTCATTTCTAAATCTTGACGAAAAGCTGGTCATCAGAATGAATGATACTCAAGCCGTCGGGTCAATCCCATTCGGCTAAGAAATTGGAGACCCCGCATGAGTGCTGAGAAGACCACCGACACCGATCTGTACAACGCCGCCGACGATTTGCTGGAGCGCAACCTGGTGGCCGGGCGTGCCGACAAAGCCGCTGTGATCGATACCAACGGCAGCCATACCTACGGTGATCTTAACGCGCGCGCCAACCGGTTCGCCAATGCGCTGACAGCCATGGGGTTGGAAATGGAACACCGCATTGTGCTTTGCATGCACGACACCGTGGATTTCCCGGCCTGCTTTTTGGGCGCCATCAAGGCCGGGGTTATCCCCATTCCCATCAACACGCGCCTGACTGAGAAAGATTACGAATTCATTTTGGCTGACAGCCGGGCGCGGGCCTTGGTGGTATCGGAGAATCTGCTCGATGCCTTTACGCCGCATTTGGACAATCACGCCCTGCTCCGCCATGTCGTTGTCGTTGGGAATGATACCGGCGGTCGTCATTCCCTAAGCGAGCTGTTGGATACTGCGGCGGATACATTTCAGCCGGCACCGACCAGGGCCGACGATATGTGCTTTTGGCTGTATACGTCGGGCACCACCGGCACGCCCAAGGGCTCGGTTCATCTGCATACGCATTTGATCCGCACAGCCGAATTATATGCCATCCCGACCTTGGGCATTTGCGAATCGGATGTCGTCTACTCGGCGGCGAAACTGTTTTTCGCCTATGGCCTGGGCAACGCGCTGACCTTTCCTTTCGCCGTCGGCGCCACTGCGGTGCTTTTGGAAGGCCCGCCAATGCCCGACGCCATCTGCGAAATCTTGCGAACACACAAACCGACGATATTTTATGGCGTGCCGACCTTGTATGCGATGCTGTTGGCGAGCGATTTAATACCGGATGCCGAAGATCACGCGCTCAGGCTTTGTGTTTCCGCCGGCGAGGCACTGCCTAGCGATCTTTTGAACCGCTGGGCTGACAAAATGGGCACGGAAATTCTCGACGGCCTGGGCAGCACGGAAATGCTGCACATCTTCTTGACCAACAGCCAAGGCGATGCGCGGCCCAATAGCTCGGGCAAAGCGGTGCCGGGGTATGATCTTCGCATCGTCGATGAAGACGGCGCCCCGATGGCGCCTGGCGAGCTTGGTAACCTGCACGTCGCCGGGCCGACCGGCGCGGTCATGTATTGGAACCAGCGCGAAAAAAGCCGCGAGACATTTCTCGGCACCTGGACGGTCACTGGCGACAAGTACTCCATCGATGGTGAAGGCTATTACATTTATGGCGGGCGCTCAGACGATATGCTGAAGGTCGGCGGCATCTACGTTTCACCCTTCGAGGTGGAAGGTGCATTGATCGCCCACGAAGCCGTCCTGGAAGCCGCTGTCGTCGGCCATCCGGACCACGATAACCTGATCAAACCAAAGGCTTTCATCGTCCTGCAAGATGGCATCAATGCATCCGACAACTTGGCCGCCGAATTACAGAACACGGTCAAAAACACACTTGCCGAATACAAGTATCCGCGCTGGATCGAATTCACCGACAACTTACCCAAAACGGCGACCGGCAAAATCCAGCGCTTCAAATTGCGCGACGCCGGCTAAGCCATGGCGGCGCTCTCCGGGAGCCCGGAAATCATCGATATCGATGGGGTCGGGTTGGAAGTCCTCCGCCTTCCACCAAACTCGGAGAGCCATGGCGGTGGCGTTGAGGGGCCGACAATTGTGTTCCTGCACCAGGGATTGGGATCGGTCGCCATGTGGCGGGATTTTCCAAGCTTAGTCGCCAAGGTCACGGAATTATCCTGCGTCGTTTACTCCAGGCGCGGTTACGGCCAATCGGCACCACGCGCCAAGGCGCACGGCATCGACTACAAGCATCGCGAAGCCATGGAGAATCTACCAAAGTTGCTGGGCGCGCTGAAGATCGAACGGCCGATCTTGTTCGGCCACAGCGATGGCGGCTCCATGGCCTTAATTCATGCCGCGCACTTTCCGACGGCGGGATTAATCGTCGAGGCGCCGCATATTTTCGTCGAGGAAATATGCACCTCGGCCATCGCCAAAATGCGTGACATGTATGAACCCATGGATTTCGAAGCCAAGCTCAGCCGCTATCACCGCGACCCGGCGCATGCTTTTTGGGGATGGAATGATATCTGGCTGGAACCGGCCTTCGCGGAATGGAATATCGAAGATTTGTTGGGACAAATCGACTGCCCGGTCCTGGCCATCCAGGGGGAGAACGACGAATATGGCACCATGGCGCAGCTCGATGGGATTGCGCTGGGGACCACAGGGACGGTCAAGTTGATGAAGTTACCCGATTGTGGTCATACGCCGCACCGCGAGCAACCAGATAGGGTGCTGGATGCGGTGAAGGACTTCGTCGTGCGCCTAATGCCGGAAAGGACATCAATTTGATCGGCCGCCACCTCGAAGATTACGCCGAAGGCGAAGTGATCATATCCAGACCTTACCGGTTGGGTCGCCGGGAAATTCTGGCCTTCGCCAATGCCTATGATCCACAGCCCATGCACATCGACGAAGAGTTTGCCGTCGGCGATGGCCCGTTTCGCGACATCATTGCCAGCGGATTTCAGACCGTCGCCCTGGCGTTCAAATTGTTTGCCGAAGCCGGCTTCTTTGATGGTGACGTGGCGCTTGGCGGGCCCGGCATGGACGAAGTCCGCTGGCTGGCGCCGGTTTATCCCGATGATGTGCTGACCAATCACATCACCGTTGTTGAAGTGCGGCGTTCGAAATCTAAACCGGACCGGGGCATTCTGCGGTTGGGCCATGACCTTCGCAACCAGCACGACGTTTCGACCGTCACCTGCGTGACCGCCTCGATGATCCGCACACGAAACACGCCAGTCGAATAAACAGCGCAACAATGGGATTAGGGGAGCGGACTCAAATCCCCAAATGGCGATGAAGGATATCAGGCTCATTTTGCAAGGCTGCCCGGTCACCTGAGAACGCGGCCCGCCCTTTCACCAAAATCATATGCTGGTCGCACAAGTCCTGAAGCCTTGCCGCGTCCTTGTCGACGATGATGGCCGACATGCCGGTGGATTTTATCTCACTGATCACTGACCAAATTTCCTCGCGGATCAGCGGCGCCAGGCCTTCGGTCGCCTCATCTAGCAAAAGCACATCGGGATTGGTCATCAAGGCCCGGCCGATGCTTAACATTTGTTGCTCGCCACCCGAGAGATGGTTGCCCCAGTGGTCCCGGCGCTCAGCCAAGCGAGGAAACAACGTCATGACCCGCTCTTCGGTCCAGCTGCGTGTGCCATTGGCGCCGGCGCGCGCCGCCATGACAAGATTTTCAGTGACCGTGAGGTTCGGGAAAATGGCACGATCTTCAGGAACATAAGCAATGCCCGCCTGGGCAATGTCATGAGTAGCAAGTTCGCTAGCATCGCGGCCCATTATATACGCACTGCCACGTTTCGGGCGCACATAACCAACTATGGTTTTCAGCGTCGTCGTTTTGCCCATGCCGTTACGGCCCATTAAACTGAGGCAACTGCCGCATTCCAGGCGAAGATCAAGACCATGCAAGATATGGCTGGAGCCGTAATAGGCATCAACGTCCCGCAACTCAATCAGTGGGCCGGTCACAGCTCGCACCCTGTATCGGCGGCGGCGGCACCGACCCCCAGGTAGGCTTCGCGGACCCCGGTGCTTTGGCGCACCATCTCCGGCACACCACTTTCCAGAACAACACCGTCGACCATGACAGTCAGCACGTCGGCGACCGCAAAAACCGCATCCATGTCATGTTCGATCAACACCACCGCGTAGCCCGGTGTAATTCGGCGGATCAATTCGACAACCTGCACGGATTCCTCAGGCCCCATGCCCGCCAAGGGTTCATCAAGCAGCAAAACGTCCGGCTCCATGGCCAGCAACATGGCGATTTCGAGTTGGCGCTGCTCGCCATAACTGACGGTAGCGGCGATCGTATCGGCGCGGCTGTCCAAGCCAGCCGTCGCCAAGGCCTGTTCGGTGCGTTGGCGGACCGCTAGGGCCGCGTTGGCTGGCCGAAAGAACCTGAGCGATGACGGCTCGCGCGACTGCGCCGCCAGCCAGCAATTTTGCCAGCAGGTGAATTCCGGAAAAATATGGGTCCGTTGATAACTTCGCCCAATCCCAAGCCGCGACACCCGGTGCGCCGGCAGGGCGGTAATATCGCGATCACGGTAGGTGATTTCCCCACTGCTTGGTGCCAGGTCGCCGGACAACAAATTGATCAACGTCGTTTTACCGGCACCATTGGGGCCAATGATTGCGTGAACTGTGTCGAGCGCGCAGCTGAGATCAACATTGTCGACGGCGTTGAGGCCGCCGAAATTTTTGCTTAGCCCCGTGGCGCTTAGGATCGGCGCGGACATTAGCGTTCCTCCGATTGGCGACCGGCGATCTTCACCAGCAGTCCGCCCAAACCGTTGGCGAAAAACAGCACGATGCAGATGACAAACCCACCCATCAATATCTGCCAATGGGCGGCGATGAAGCCGAACAACGCCCGATCACGAAACAGTTCTTCAACGCCCAACAGCGCAATCGCCCCGATGACCGGGCCAAACAACGTGCCCATGCCGCCTAGGATCACCATCACCAGCGCGATACCCGATTCCTGCCATCCCAGCAGTTCCGGCGAGACGAATCCGTCGATGCTGGCGAACAGAAACCCCGCATATCCGGCGATGGTCCCGGCGATAACAAAACTCACAAGTTTGTAGAGATACGTGTTGAAGCCCAGCGCCTGCATGCGGTGTTCGTTGACCTTGATGCCCTGAATGACTTTGCCGAAGGGCGCGCGCAACACCATCACCAGGCCGGCGTAGAGAACGATCAAACTGACCAAACTAAAATAGAATAATACCGCGCTGCCGCCCAAATCGACCAACACGACCGAGCCCAACGCCAAGATCGGTTTGAAATAAATGTAGGCGCCGTCCGAGCCGCCCGCGAGATCGGAATCATGAAAGAAATAAAACAGCATTTGCGCGAAGGCGAGCGTCACCATGATGAAGTAAACACCTTTGGTGCGCACCGACAGCGCGCCAATCACCAGGGCCGCCAGCGCTGTCACGCCCAAACAAACTGGCAAGGCCCATGCCATGTTGGCGGCGGCATCTTCCGGCGAAACCAAGTGCAGCACATACCCCGACAAGCCGAAAAAGGCAGCATGACCAAAACTCACCAGTCCCGTATAGCCGACCAGCAAATCGAGGCTCATGGCGAAAATGCCCAAGACAATCATCCGGGTCGCCAGCTTGATCCAGTATTTGTCGCCGATCATCGGCACCACGGCTAGGGCGAGCACAAGCACCGCCAGCGCGCTCAGCACATTTCGTGATGGCATATTGACCAAGGCTCAGGTCCGCCCAAACAGCCCGCTCGGGCGCCACAACAGCACGGCGGCCATCAGCCCATAGACAGCAACACTGGCAATTTCCGGCAAATACACTTGACCGTAAACATCAACCAGGCCAATCGCCACAGCGCCCACAAACGCGCCCTTGATCGATCCGATCCCGCCGATCACCACAACAACGAATGAAATGATCAAGATTTGCTCGCCCATACCCGGATAGACGGTTTCCACGGGCGCCGCCAACATGCCAGCAACACCGGCCAAGGTGACACCGACGGAAAATACAATGGCGGAAAGGCTGCGCATATTGACGCCCAGGCTTTCGGCCATGGCGCGGTTTGCGGCGCCGGCGCGGACCCGCATGCCGACCCGTGTGTGCCGGATGACCAGCGCCATCGATCCGGCCAACACTAGGCAAACAACGGACAGAAATATCCGGTAAACCGGGTAACTGAGCGTGTCGGAAATCGGCAATGATCCTGATAGCACGTCGGGGATCGGCACGCCGTTCGGATCACCGCCCCAGATCATCAATTGTAATTCGTTGAAGATCAGGATCAGACCAAAGGTCAGCAACACCTGATGCAGATGATCGCGTTTATAGAGATGGATCATGAACACGCGCTCCACGCCGTACCCCAACACCAACGTCACCGGAATACCCAAAAGAATGGCAGTGAACAGATTGCCGGTCATCTGGGTGAACGAAAACGCCAGATAGGCGCCGATCATGTAGAACGACCCGTGTGCCAGATTGATGATCCCCATGATCCCGAAAACCAGCGTCAATCCGCTGGCGATGAGGAACAGCAGCAACCCGTACTGGATGCCGTTCAGGGTTTGGATCAGCAGAAACAGCCAGTCCATGGCGCAGTGCTCTCATATTTCAGATCGGATGAAGCCTGATCATAAAAGACGCGGCCACCGACGCAAGCGCCGGTGGCCGATTTCAACGCAGCCCTTGGCCAGCGTATTACATGGCAAATTACATGGTGCATCCCTTGGCGGGATCAGACAGGTTTTCCATGGCCAGCTTGACCACTTCGTTGACGCCGTTCTTAACCTCGCGCAGATAAAAATTTTGCACCGGGTTGTGGGCCGACGACATGGTCCACTTGCCGCGCGGGCTATCGATTGAAGCCCCTTCCATCGCTTTGATCATATCGGCCTTGGCGCCGGTGTCGCCACCGACTGCCTCAAGGCCAGCGCGGATCAACTGCCCCGCATCGAAGCCTTGCACACCATACACATCGGCGCCCTTGCCATAAGCTTTTCTGTAGGCCGCACGGAAGGTCACGTTGGCCGGGTAATCCAAGGTATCGGCATAATGCAAGGTGGTGCGGATGCCTTCGGCTGCCGCGCCTTGCGCCTTGGTCACGCCCTCGGTCAAGAAACCTGGGCCGACCAGTTCGATTTTGCCCTTGAGGCCAGCCGCCGCCCAATCCTTGACGAACTTCACCGCGCCCCCGCCGGCGAAAAAGACATAGACGGCGTCGGGTTTGATTGAAGCGATTTCCGTCAGAGCCGATTGAAACTCAACCTTCGGGAAGGGAATGCCGATTTCCTTGATGACGTTGCCGCCGTGCGGCACGAAGCCATCCTTGAAACCCTGCGCGGATTGTTTGCCGGCGCCATAAGCCCAATAGCACAACACGACGTTCTTTTTGCCCTCGTCCAACAAAACCTTGCCCATGGGATGGCCGGGTTGCCAGTTGGAGAACGAGGTGCGGAAAATATTGGGGGCGCAAAACGGACCAGTGACTTGATTGGCGCCGGCGTTCGGCACGATCATCATGGTGCCTTCCTCGCGCGCGATCTTAGCCATGCCCATGGCGACACCGGAATGCACCGGGCCGACGATAAAGTCGACTTTTTCGCGGCCTATCAGCTTGTTGGTCAGATCGGCAGCCTTCGGCGGCTTCGCCTCGCTGTCGATCTTGATCAGCTCAATGGCGCGGCCGCCCAACTTGCCGCCGGCCTGGGCAAATGCCAGTTCCATGGCATTGGTAATGGATTGGCCCAAACGTGTGTAGGTGCCGCTGTAGGGCAACAATGTGCCGATCCGAACCTTCGCTTTACCGCCAATGGCAAAGCGGGCCGGCAGTGCCGTTGCCGCGGCGACAACGCCGACGCCCAGCATACCCAGTGTTCGGCGGCGTGAAATATTGTCAAACTTGGTCTTCACGTGTTCATCCTCCCGGTCGATTTTTCATTCCTACATTCCCCCCGAACACCGGTCACGACGGACCCATATCGGACCCGTCAAATATTTCGAATTATTAATTGTCCCTATTCCGCATAGCCGAGGCAAGCCTTGGTTCGCAGCCTTACGACGCGTGGCCAAGTTTTTCCAAGACCGCGCTGATCAGGTCGGCTTTCAGCGCCGCGGAGTCAATGCCAAGGCCAAGTCATCCTTGAATGAACGTGACGAGAGCTATGAGTATGCCATAGGGGAGCGGCGCCCATTCAGGGCGGCCTCCAACTAACGTGAAATTTATATAGATTCACTATCGACCATTCATCAAGATTATATATGTTACGTAATAGTTATATTAACATATATTTCTGATTAGATATGATATCCACCTCACGGGTAGCGGCAAATTCGCAATCCGAAAAGAACGGAGCAGAGCTACTCGCCCCTATACCTCTCCAACCTGGTTGTGTACGGAAGGCATGAGAACATGAGTAAATTGCTCCCCGATATCATTTCATTTGAAAACAAGTTTTTCTCAGCCAGCAATGGCGTCATCTTCTTCAAAAATGAATTCAGCAGCGAACCGATCATGCAAATCCCGATCGATAAAACCGCGGCTGAATTGCCATTTGAAGGTATTCGGAAAGAACTCAAGCTCGACGACGAAGACCACGATGGCGGTGGCGGGCACGGGCGCGTTAAAGTGGCTTCATGATGAACACACAAACCAACGCCGCCACGCGTCACAAAGATTACGCCCGCATCGCCGAGGCGATCGAATTTGTGGTCAACCAGCGCGAGGATCAGCCGGAATTGGCTGACGTCGCAGACGCCGTCAATCTCAGCCCCCATCACTTGCAACGCTTATTCACCCGTTGGGCCGGGGTAAGTCCAAAAAAGTTTTTGAAGTTTCTGACATTGGCCGATGCAAAGGCGCGCCTCGATGCGTCCGCCAGCGTCCTTGACGCGGCTTTCGATGCCGGTCTTTCGGGACCGGGCCGATTACACGATCTATTTGTCACCTGGGACGCGGTCACGCCGGGTGAATACAAAAGCCGCGGCGACGGCATGATATTTCGATACGGATTTCATCCAAGCCCCTTCGGTGAATGCCTGATTGTATTAGGCGATCGCGGCATCACGGGTGTCGCTTTCGTTACCGATGCCGGGGCGGAAAGCATTTTATCTCATCAGCAGCGCGGCTGGGAGCGCGCCAATTGGCGGGCCGACCAAACCGCCACCAAGCCCTTTGCTGCTCAGGTTTTCTTAGTGAACGGCACGGCGGATCAGCCGTTTTCCGTGATGATGCGAGGCACGCCGTTCCAGACCAAGGTATGGGAAGCCTTGCTCAAAATTCCGAGCGGCGCCGTCACAACCTACGGCCAGTTGGCGGCCCGGATTGATGCGCCCCGCGCGGCACGCGCCGTCGGCACCGCGTGCGGGGCCAACCGGGTCGGGTTCCTTATCCCCTGCCATCGGGTAATCCGCGACAGTGGCGCGATTACCGGTTACCGCTGGGGCCCCGAACGCAAGCGCGCCATGCTGGCCTGGGAAGCAGCACAGGAAGCTACACAGGCAGCAGCCTAGCTCGTCCAATCGCTCGCTAGCCTATTAAACCGACTAAAACACGCTACCGGGCCGCGACAACCTCGGCCAATAGGCAGAGAATTTCATACATAATGGTGGCGCCAACCAACGCCGTATTGCCGGATGGATCGAACGGTGGCGCAACCTCGACAACGTCGCCACCGACCAGATTGAGATTTCTGAGGCCACGCAGCAGCGCTTGCGCTTCAACGGTGGTGATGCCGCCGATTTCCGGCGTGCCGGTTCCCGGCGCATAGACAGGGTCAAGGCCGTCGACGTCGAAGGAAATATAGGTCGGACCATTGCAGACGACGCGCCGCGCCTCGGCAATGACCGCATCGACGCCGATTTCCGTGAACTCCTCCATGAAGATTACCCGCATGCCACTATCTCGGGAAAAATTCCATCCGTCATCAACATTCTGCGGTCCCCGGATTCCAATCTGCACGGTCCGCTTCGGGTCTAACACGCCATCCTCAACTGCCCGGCGGAAGGGCGCCCCGTGATTGAATTTATTGCCCTGCCACGCGTCCCAGGTATCCGTGTGAGCGTCGATATGCACCATGCCGATGGGTGCCTCGGGGGTCGCGATCGCACGAAATATCGGATGCGTGATGGAATGATCGCCGCCGGCCGTCAGCGGCAATGCGCCGGCGCCGTGGACTTGGGCGAAGAATCTTTCGATCTCGGCCATCGCTTTTTCCGGAACGTGGGATTCCTCAAAGGGAACATCACCGACGTCGGCAACACGGCATGCCTCAAAAGGATTGACCCGCGAGACGTGATGGATGCCCCGCATGAAGCTCGATTGATTCCTAATTTCGCGCGGACCGTGGCGGGCACCGGGGCGGTTGGTGACGCCGCCATCATAAGGCACACCGCAGAGCGCAATGTCGATGCCGTTAAAACCTTCCGCATAAGGTGAACGCATGAAGGTTGGAATGCCAATAAATCTGGGGGCTGAGATACCGTGGGGATGGTCGGGCATGATCTTTTCTCCTCGCGTGATCGTCGTCGCCAATCGGTCTGCCGTCAACCCATCACTCGCCAGTTTCCGCGTCCGAGTGAAGCCGCTAACATAGCGCCATGGATCAGATCAAAATCATTCTCGAACGGCACCTGGCCGACCCGGCGACTGGATGGTCGCTCGGCACCTTCGGCGCGTTGGCGGAATTTCATCGCGACTCCGATGAGGCGGCTGACGTTACTTCCGACAATCGTCATGCAAGCGTCGTTACAACACGCGGTGCGATTGGCATCTCCCGGCACGCCGAGACACGCCTCGTGCCGTATGAAGGAGCCTCAACAATTCCGACGGCCTGGACACAAGGCGTCATGGTCTGCTTACCCCTGGCCGCCGCCGCCATGAACGCTCGCCACGGGGTCACCGAGCTTGGGTCCGACACCGAAGCACTAATGCCCATCGGCAATGACGACACGTTGTTTGATTTGGGAATGGGCCTGGACATGGTGGATGTGTGCATCCGCACTTCGAACAAATCGCTGATCGACGGCTTGCGCGCCGCCGCAGGCACGCCGTTTCTCGATCTTCCGGGCGAGGTGATTGGACTACTCAAGTCGGCTAACCCGCGACGAGTGTTTGTCTCCAAGCTCGGCCGCATTGAGGTTGCCCAGGCCATCCCCGCCAGCGACGAAGCCAGTCCCATGGGCCCACACACCCATATTCTGCCGCAACTCCTGGGCCGTGGCCGTCACCATGCCGCCAATGTCCCGGTTCCCGAAGGCTGGGTACCCGCCTTAGCATTCTATCCGCCAAACCCGGTCCGCGATGTCATGGGTGAGATCAAGTCATTTGACCGCGCGCGCTACGAGGAATTTCAGGTTCTGATCAATGCCCATGCACCAACTGAGATCACGGCGGCGAAACGCGCCGCCCATCAGGCCCTTGATGCAGATGATGCCCCGGACAGCGCCGTTGTGCCCAATTCCCGCGCAGATCGAACAGCGTTTCGCGTCGCGCTCCGCCAATGGGGACATTTGAATGGGCAGACCGCCGGTCTGGAAGCCTGGCGCGCACTCTGTGACCCGACCCGCGACGATGACGACGACACCGAGGAGCATCCCGGGCGCGGCTGAAATGACGCCTTAGTCGACTTGCGCCTTGGCGTAGGTTTCGTGGGTCATCATGGCGAGCAGCGCGGCAACCGTACAGCTGGCCGGAATAATCCAGAATGCGCCCAAGTAAGCGGCTTCAGAATAGATGCGCGCGCCGTCCGCCATTTCTCCCCTCCAGCCTTTGTCCAAAAGCCAGCCGGTGATCGGCTGGAAAAAGGCGCCGCAACCGATCACCGCCATGTTGACGAAAGCCATGGCCGAACCAGCATCCTCTGTGGCGTTATGTTCGCGGGCCATGACAAAGCAGCCAACCATGCCCGCCGTGGCCACGCCGTTGGCCAACAGGATCACGTGAATAGCGAACTTTGAGGGATCGGGAATATAAAACAGCGATGCCATGCAGACGGCGTTCAGCGAGGCCGCGATAATCATCGGCAACTTCCGGCGCCGCAATCGGTCAGAAAGCCAGCCCACGAAAGGTGCGCAAATCCCCCATCCTAGAAGAATCAGCGAGGCGGCGAAAGCCGCTTCGGTACGCTCAAAACCATGCACCTGACTGAGATACGGCACCCCCCACAGCGCACCGAAGGCGAACATAGGTGGCAGTAAAAAGAACCCAAAACCCGCAATCAACCAAGTTTGGCGGCGCCCCAATGCGCGGCGCAGGCTGGCCAGCGCTGATCCGGAACCTGTCCGCTCGGTTGATGCTTGGTCACTTTTATGATGCTCGCGCACAATAAACCAAGCCGCCAACGCCAACACCAAGGCCAATCCCGCACCGGCACTCATTGAGGTTCTCCAGCCGTAAGACTGAACGGCAATTGCCAAGGGGCCCTGGCCGCTGACGCCACCGAGCATGCCTGCCATCATCAACAATCCGCTGAGCAAGCCCATGCGGTGTGCGGGAAACCAGTCAGTGGCAATTTTCAAGGTGCACACGAAGGCAAAACCGACGCTCGCACCGACCAACAGCCGGCCCATGGCTGCCATGGCAACGCTATCGGCGTTGGCGAACATGAGTGTGCCGATACCGGAAATGGCGGCGGCGCAGGCAAGCAGGCGCCTGGGGCCCCACCGATCGGCCATGATGCCGGTCGGCAACTGCATAGCCGTGTAAGACCAAAAATAGAAGGCTGAAAGATTGCCCAATGCCGCAGCCGTTACGCCGAAATCGCGCATCAGCTCAGGCACCATGACGCTGGTTGCCGTGCGTTGAAAGAAGGCAAAATAAAAGAACGCGGCCCCGGTGCCCCACATGATCCACGGCCGCCAGGGGTGCATTGGTGTCATGTGTCGGTTATCGTCCATGGACCCTGGCGGGGCAAGGGTTTCGGGTATCTCGCCAAGGCAAAACACATGTGATAATCTCCGGCGCAAATCCATCAAGAGGACAGCCGTTTATGAGATACCTACACACGATGGTCCGGATCACGGACATTGATGCCTCATTGAAGTTCTATTGCGACCTGTTGGGGCTCAAGCAAACCAAGCGCATCGACCGCCCCGAACACAAATATTCGCTGGTTTTTGTCGCCGCTGAAGACAACCCGGATTCAGAGATTGAGCTAACCTACAATCACGATCCCGAGGACTATTCAGGGGGCCGGAATTTTGGCCACTTGGCGTTCCGGGTCGAAAATATTTATGAAAAATGCCAAATCCTGATGGACGGTGGCGTCACCATCAACCGGCCACCCCGCGATGGCCGCATGGCGTTCGTACTATCACCGGATGGTATTTCCATCGAATTGCTTCAAGACGGCGAGCCGCTGGAATCTGCCGAGCCTTGGGCGTCGATGGAAAATACCGGTAGCTGGTGAAGCCCGCCGCGTTATTACGAGCCCGTCTATTACGAGCCTGGTGTCGGCACTTTGATCGGGCCTAGAACCTCGATAATTTTTTCCTGGCTCGGCCGTTCGCCGGGCGTGTGGGTCTTTAAGGTTTCTGCCACATGGGCCAGGATGTCGGGTGTCGTGCCGCAGCACCCGCCAACAATGCGCGCGCCGCAATCACAGGCCAGCCTCGCGTAATCGGCCATGACTTCCTTGGTGCCGGAATATTTAACCTTGCCGTCGATCATCTGCGGCATACCGCAGTTGCCTTTAGCGATAATGACGCCATCGTCGCCCATGGCTTCGCAAAGCCCGGACACGGTGTCGATAAGCATCGACGGCCCGGCGCCGCAATTGGCGCCAAACGCAATGAGCCCCGGGTCGAAGGTCTTGATAAAGGCGACTGCCGAATCGGGCGTGTCACCCATCATCGTGCGACTGGCCGTATCGAAGGTCATGGTCGAGGCCACCGGCAGTCCTGATTGTTGGGCGCCGCGGATCGCCGCACCCAGTTCATCAAAGGCAAAGATGGTTTCGATCCAAATCACATCGGCGCCGCCTTCCGCCAAGGCGATCGCCTGTTTGGCAAAGGCGTCTTCAACCACATCCGGCGTTAGTTCCCCGAACGGCTCCATCATACCGCCTGTCGGGCCCATGGATCCGGCGACAACGACGGGCCGACCGGCCTTGTCGGCGGCCTGACGGGCCAACTTCGCGCCAGCGACGTTAATTTCCTTATATTTGTGCTGCATCTTATCAAGGATAAGACGGTGCGGGTTGGAGCCGAACGTGTTGGTCAAAATAAGATCGGCGCCGGCATCAACAAATGCATTATGTATATGAAGCGATTTTTCCGGGTCATCCAAGTTCCACAAATCCGGTGGACTGCCGGGTTTCAGATCCAGGTCGAATGCATTGGTTCCAGTGGCGCCATCGGCGACCAGATAGTCACGTTCGTCTAGAAGCTCCGCAAGGAGATTGCTCATCGTCATTGCCTTTTGTCCGGGCGGCCTGCCGCGCCACCAAATTTACCTGTTAGTTCTTTACCGCGTGCGAGCGCCGGGCGCTCGCATTTATCAAAATCGACTTCTTTTGGTCATCGCTGGCCAAGCTCCAGGTCGCGACTTCATCGCGGGTGCGAAAACAGCCTTTGCACCAATCCGTCTCAAGATCCAATTCACAAACCCCGGTACAGGGCGAGTCGACATGCGCCATGAATTTCATCCGCTTAGAATCAATGGGCCGCAGGGTAGGCATGGCTGCCGGAAAATCAAGCACCAGCCCTGCAAGATTAAGGCTTCTCCGGAAACTCAGGCAGCGCGTCGCATATCACGTCGCCGGTGCGTCGAATATGGCGCGCCAATAAATCAAGCGCCGCGTCGCGCGCACCTTCGCGGCAGAACTGCAGCAAGGTCCAATGTTCACCTGCTTGCTCTTGGCGGTATCCCGTATGCGTCCAAATGTAGCGGAAATAGCGTTCAAAGCTGGTTCGCAATTCTTCGATCATTGCCAGCGTGTGCGGCCGATCGGATGGAGTATAGAGACACCCGTGAAATTGGGCGTGGAAGCAAAGCAAATCATCGACGCCTTCAGCTCGGTCCAGCTTTTCAAGCACCATCGCCGCCGCGTCACAATCGGTCGCCGTGAGTAACCGATCAAAACGGCACGGCCAACGCCGGTTTCGGGCGAATGGTCGTGCGCTTCATCAGCCGTTCGGAATGGGGATCAAAGCTTTCTCTGCGATGCATGGTCGATGCGTTGTCCCACAAGATTGCGTCGCCGGGTTGCC
>JABJBP010000092.1 GCA_018665815.1 Rhodospirillaceae bacterium | reverse complement strand
TTTCTGTTTCATCTTCATTCCCTTATCGGTCATTACGATGAACCAGAAATCCTCCCTTATGCAATCAGGCTAAGTTGTTCCATAGGCGCTGACGTCAGACAGTCACGGATTTTCGAAAGATGCGCCCGCTCCAACAAGGTGAACGGCTTGTCACCGTGTTCCTGACAGAACCGGTCCAAGATCGCTCCACGACGGGTTTGCGTCGTGATGTCCAATCTCTTAAATGCGGCACTCTTTTTGTACCCGATGCATAGCCACCGCATTGATCCCGTTGTTGCAACTGGCAACCGTTGACCACGACTTGCGACACCGGGGGGAATTCCCCCAGCTAAGGCGGCATTGTAGTCTTCCCAAAAAGCGTCGGATCGAAGCGGTGGCCGGAGTGGCCATCCTTTGATGCCTTTCCGGCGAAACTCCAATCGGTTGACGCCGTGCCGGTCTTTGTACTCACGAACGTATTTAGGTTTCCGAGATTGGGCAGCTGTGTGGTGAACCCAGGGCATTGCCAGCGCCATTCGTATTCAGGCCAGGCTTCGCCGAACCGGCCCTGCAGAAGTAACACGTGCGAGAGATTCCAATGGGCCAACGCGTGGTTGGCATCCACTCGTATGGTATCGCGAAATGCCGCCTCGGCATCATCCCAGCGGCCTTGTTCGTAGAGCGCTCGGCCCAAGTTGTAGCGGAGGTCGGGGTGTTCGGGATTGGCTTCAAGTCCCCGCTGGTAAGCCGACTCGGCTTTGCTTGGACTGCCGGTGTTTAGCCACAGATTGCCCAGGTTGCCGTGAGCCTCAACGAACCCTGGATCGAGCGCTACGGCGCGCTCAAGAGAGGCCCGGGCCTCGTCAAGGCGGCCTTGTGCCAACGCGACAAGGCCTAAATTATGGTGAACGACAGCGGCGTCGGGGACTGCCGCCAAAACCTACCGGTAGAGGGTGCCAGCTTCTTCAAGCTTGCCGCTTTGATGAAGGGCGACGGCGTGGTCGAGTTTATCCTGCACCGGTGAGCTGCCGCCGATCAGGCGACACGGTCTTTCGGTTTGTTGCCAGCGAAGAACGCATCCAGGTTGTCCAGAGCGCGAAATCCCATGGCATTGCGGGTGTCAAATGTCGCACTGCCGATATGCGGCTGCTGAAAGATGTTCTCCAGTTTCGAAAGCTTAGGATTACCGCCGGGTTCGGTTTGGAATACATCCAGGCCGGCGGCGGCCACCTTGCCCGAACTCAACGCTTTGATAAGCGCGTTTTCATCGACCAATGCGCCGCGCGCGGTATTCACAAAAATGGCGCCGTCCGGCAACAAATCGAAACGCGCATTGTTCATCATACCGGTGGTTTCCGGCGTTGTCGGGCAGTGCAGGGACAATACGTCGCAATGCGGCAACAGATCTTCGACATTTTCGTGGTAAGTCGCACCTTGTTCCTTGTCGGGGGCTAGGCGTTTGCGGTTGTAATAGTGAATTTCCATGTCGAAGCCACGACCGCGTTGGGCCATGACCTGGCCGACCCGGCCCATGCCGATGATTCCGAGGCGCTTGCCGGTGGTTTGGGTGCCGACCATGAAGGCTGGGCTCCAAAAATCCCAGGCACCGGCACGCATCATCCGGTCGCCCTCGCTGGCCCGGCGTGCCGCGCCAAGCATCAATAGAAAAGCGATTTCCGCGGTGGCGTCGCTCAAGACATCCGGCGTGTTCGTGACGACGACGCCTTTTTCGCCAAGCGCCGCCAGATCACAGTGATCGGTGCCGACGGAATGGTTGGCAATAATTTTGAGGCGCCTCGGCAATTCGACGACCACGTCGCGGGAAAATATTTCCGAATGGCAAGGCAGAACCGCATCGACCGTCTGACATTTGTCCAAAAGCTCTTGAGGACTGAATAGCTGATCTTCGAGATTGAGGCGGACGTCGTAATCGCGGGCCGCGCGGGCCTCGACGGCGTCCGAGAGTTTGCGGGTAATCAACAAGGTGGGTTTGTCGCTCATGGGGCTTCGGGCTCCTGCTTTGGCGATAGGCTGGATAACGGTATCCAGGGTTTTAGCACAGCCGGCCCACCCGCTGGCAACGGATCACTTCAATTGCGTGTAAGCACTGCTTGAATATCCCGGTGGACTGCCCCATTTTCGCACCCGCAACATATCCCTTCAGGAGGCATTGATGAGTTTTAAGATCGCCGACCAGGCGCCCGCCCGCATGAACCGTTCCGAGCTTGCCGTGCCCGGCTCGAACCCGGTGTTTCTTGAGAAGGCCGCGAAGGCCCCCGCCGACGTGGTGTTTTTGGACCTGGAAGACTCTGTCGCGCCGGACGATAAACCCCAGGCGCGCAAGAACATCATCGATGCCTTGAATGATCTTGATTGGTCGGGGAAGACGGTTTCGCTCAGAATCAACGGCCTGGACACACACTATATGTACCGTGACGTGGTCGAGGTTGTCGAAGGCGCCGGCGATAAGCTGGATCTGATCATGATCCCGAAGGTTGGCAACGCGTCTGATGTTTATGCTGTTGATATGTTGGTCACGCAAATTGAGGATGCCAAGGGGTTCAAGAACCGGATCGGCTTTGAGCACATCATTGAGACCGCGGCGGGCATGCAAAACATGGCGGAAATCGCTGCGGCGTCACCGCGCAACGAATCCCTGCACTTTGGTGTCGCGGATTATGCGGCTTCAACCAAGGCGCGGACGACCGGTATCGGCGGCCCGCACCCGGATTATTACGTGCTGACCGACCCGGACGCGGAAGGGAACCGTGAGGTCCACTGGGGCGATATGTGGCATTACGCGATTTCCAAGATGGTGGTTTGCGCGCGGGCCAATGGTTTGCGTCCCATCGACGGTCCCTTCGGTGATTTCCGCGATGCGGACGGCTATATTGCGCAAGCCAAACGCGCCGCCGTCTTGGGTTGCGAAGGCAAGTGGGCGATCCATCCCTCGCAGATCGCGTTGGCCAACGATGTCTATAGCCCGTCAAAAGAAGAGATCGGCAAGGCGAAACGAATTCTTGCGGCCATGAAGCAGGCACAGAAAGAGGGGCGAGGCGCTGTTGCCCTGGATGGTCGGCTGATTGACCTCGCCTCGATCCGCCAAGCTGACGTGATGGTCAAGAAGGCGCGCCAGATCGCGAAGGCTGATAAAGCCGCAAACAAATAGAAGTCAAATAATGCCACTCACCACTGTCATGATTTGGTCTGACTGGATTAACTTACCGCCGCGCCCGGAATACCGACCTCGGCTGCCGCTTTGCCGATAAGATATTGGAGTGCCGGTTTCAAGGCCTGCCATCCGTCGCGCATAACGCACGCTGGCATTTCTCCGCCGGCAAGGATGTCGGAGCGCGACATAATCCTTGGCTGCAATTGAATGGCCACGGCGTATCTCAACCGATCACGGCCGATGATCTGGCCCATTAAAGTCCAATCGGCTTCACCGGTCGTCTGTAGTCGAAACCGGATGTTCATCCAGCGGCTGGATTCTGAGACGGAAATTTGAATTTCCGAAAACCCGGCGAGTTCCCCGAGGTGGTTCTGCGCGGCGGTCGACAGGCGCAAAAAGGCGGCGCGGATGCGATCGGTGCCAACGGTGTCGTCATTATCCAAAAGCAAATCGATCGGTGACAGAACGGTAGGTTCAATATAGGTCATGCTTGGTGTCATTGCTGATTTTCCGAATGATGCAATTTCCATTTTCGGCGATGACAAATTATAGGGACCAAATATCGTAGCGAAAACAATCACGACGATGATGGCGCCACCACCTATGATCGAGCTAATCTTCAGCCATTTGGGCACGATTACGAACTACATTGGGCAGCGTTCGCGCCCGTGTAGGCACTTGGATCGAATTCACGTTTTTCTACAGAGAATGGCGTATCCACAGCGCAGGCGGTATTCCAAGCCACGTATTCCGCAACTGTGCTGCGATTGATGTTGGTCGTGCTTCTGACGACTGACAAAAGCCAAATTCGTTCTCCCGACGGCAGGCCGGCCCAATTTACTTGGAGTTGATTGAGCATCGTGTTGAATGATGTTTTGGATGGGAACTTGGCGAACTGTTCGCGGAATTCCAGAGTTTGAAGTGATTTGAGAAGCTTGCCCGCGTCTTCAATAACGTCGCCGAGTTCTTGACGCACTGCGTCGCGGTCGCTCAACACCTTAGCGATCCGTTGGCTGCGCCGCTTGACAACGTTGGGAACGACGGCACCGGCTGTCATGACCGTGACGATCATGAACGGGGCCGGGACGACATTGGCTTTTTCATTCAATTTTTGAACCCGCCGTAGCTTGAAGTCGTACTGAAAATCATCTTCCCAGAATGTGTAGTCTGTCTCGAAGGGTTGCCCGAGAACGACAATTCCGCCTGCTTTGAAGTGGCCCAACGGCATGCCGCCGGCCTCACCTTTTTGGGCTGTTGAGAATACATTGAAGGTAAAGTCGATGAGGTTTCGGTTTTCCTCGTTGGCGAGCACCAAGGAGGCCGCGCGGGTTGCGATATTGACGACCGGCGCCAGTAGTGGCGATCCGATGAGTGATGCAACGGTCGTTCCGGCGCCGCTGATTTGGTTTAACAACTCGCCGGTCCGTGTGTTGCGCTCGTTCGTCACATCGACGATCCGCAGGCGGAAATAGGGTGGGACCCGGCTGTCCCATGAATCCTGGCTGTAGACGATTAAGTATTGGAAACTAAGAGGCTCATCTGGGGGCACGTCGCGTTGATACCACGCAGCGATAAATTCTTCTTTCTCTCCAGCTTTGGCGCCGAAGTCAATTAAGACTGCGATGTCCCGGGTTTTTGAGCCGCCCAGTAATGTCGACAGTCGGCCATTTTGCTCACTATTCGTCAGCGTGAGGGGCACATATGCGCGGTTGACGATAATCGAAACGGGATCACCATTGTCGACAGCTTCCGTATCGGTTTCGTATTCATGCGGTTCCATTAAATTGGACCAGCGCCGAGAATTTTCTTCCTCATCGCGGAACTTTTCGACGTAGAAAATTTTGTTGCCCCGATAAACAGGCGTGTTGACGGAAAGGCTCTCATCGCCAAACAGTTTTTGGGGTTGACTACCGCAACCAAATAAGAATCCGCAAAGCGCAATCGTCATCAATGTAGATTGTTTCATGTTAGCACTCTCTGGCCTCGTCACCGGGTTTTTGCCGGAAATTAAAAATTACTCTGATAACGAGGAAATATAAATTAAACAATTATCTTAGAGGGAAGTTGACGTGGGGAAACACGATCCTTCGGTTTCTGTATGCCCACTGCGAAAACATTCAGGATTTACACGGGGACAGGGCAACGAAATTCGTGCCAATACCTGGACACTGTGATAGAGAATCGCGATGCATAACTATCTCGATTTCGAAAAACCGATCGCCGAGCTTGAAGGCAAGATTGAGGAGCTTCGGCACCTGAGTGGGTCCGGCGAGGTCAATATCGCTGATGAGGTGACGAAGCTGCAGGCCAAGGTCGATAAGCTTTTGGCGCAGACCTATTCGAAATTGACACCGTGGCAGAAAACCCAAGTCGCGCGCCATCATGACCGACCCCACGCGGTCGACTACATTTCCGCATGGATTGAGGATTTCACGCCTTTGGCCGGTGATCGGGCATTCGCCGAAGACCAAGCCATCCTTGGTGGCATCGGGCGGTTTCGGGGGCGCTCGGTAATGGTTATCGGCACCGAGAAGGGCGCGGATACGGAAGCCCGGGTGAAGCATAACTTCGGCATGGCGCGGCCCGAGGGGTACCGTAAGGCGCAGCGCCTGATGACCATGGCCGATCATTTCGGGCTGCCGGTCATTACCCTGGTGGATACGCCAGGCGCCTATCCGGGTGTTGATGCGGAAGCGCGGGGCCAAGCCGAAGCCATCGCGCGATCCATTGAAACTTGCCTGGCGCTAAAAGTGCCGCTGATCAGCGTGATCATCGGCGAGGGCGGTTCCGGCGGTGCCATCGCGCTGGCCACGGCAAACACGGTGTTGATGCTGGAGCATGCCATTTATTCGGTGATTTCGCCGGAGGGTTGCGCGTCCATTTTGTGGCGCAGCGGCGACATGGCCCAGGACGCCGCCGCCGCCATGCGTCTGACGGCCCAGGACCTGATGGAGTTTGGTATCATCGATGTGGTCGTGCCCGAACCCATGGGCGGCGCACACCGCGAACGCGACATTGTCATTGATGCGCTTGAGGACGCCGTTGATGAAGCGCTGAACGCGTTTCAAGGTATGGAGGGCGCCATGCTCAAAGCCAGCCGCCGTGACAAGTACCTCGCCATGGGAAAGACCGGCCTTGCTTAATCCCTGAACCCCAAACCCACCATCGATCCCGATTATTCTGCCCACCCTTGATGCGATGCGATGGCGCCAAGGAACGGTTCTGCGAATTTTTTCAATTTTGCCTGCCCGACACCGTGGACTTCTGAGAAGGCCTCGACCGAAGCGGGTTTTTTTCGGGCCATATCGGCCAAGGTTTTGTCGGGAAAAATCACATAAGGTGGCACGCCGCGCCCGCGCGCCAATTCTAGTCGTAGCGCCTTCAAGGCATTGAATAATTCCGAATCTGAATCCGAGAGATCGACAGCTGCTGGCGGTGGTTTCTTGGCTGACCGTCCAGTGCTGGGCTTTGCTACGGCATCCAGCCGATAGCGGAATTCCTCGGCACCGGCCAACAGGCCAGCACCTTTTTCGGTGATGGAGAGACCGCCATAACCCTTCATGTCCAATTGCAAGAACCCAGACGCAGTGAGCTGGCGGATGATCGAGCGCCAGGCTTCCTTGGGCTGATCCTTGCCGACACCATAACTGGCGTGGCGTTGATGATTGGATTTTCGGATCTTTTCCGTATCGGCGCCTCGGACCACGTCAATCAAGTGCGCGGCGCCGAACATTTGCCCGGTGTCGCGGACTGCTGAGAGGACGATTTGCCCAACTGTCGTGCCGTCTTCAAGCTTCGGTGGGTCCAGGCAGACATCGCAATTGCCGCAGGGCGAAATGTCTTCGCCGAAATACGACAACAGGGCCTGACGTCGACATTCGGGCGTCTCACAATAGGCAATTAAAGTATCAAGGCGTTTGTGTTCACGGCGCTTGTGGTCGGCGTCGGCGTCTTCTTGATCAATGAACATGCGGCGCATGCGTAGGTCGTCGAGGCCATAAAGCATAAGTGCTTCTGCCGGTGCACCGTCACGCCCGGCACGGCCGATTTCCTGATAATAGGCTTCCATGTTGCCGGGCAGATTGGCGTGAAAGACAAAACGCACGTCCGGTTTGTCGATACCCATGCCAAACGCGATGGTGGCAACCATGACGACGCCCGGCTCGGTCATGAATATATCCTGATTGGTGCTGCGCTGGGATTTCTCCATGCCGGCGTGATAGGGAAGCGCGCGCACGCCTTTTTCGTTCAGGAAAGCCGCGGTCTCGTCGGTCTTTTTGCGCGATAAGCAATAGACGATCCCGCTGGCATCCGCATGGCCTTCGATGAAGCTCAGCAATTGACGTCGGCCGTCGCGGCGCATCTCAACGCCAAGGTTGATGTTTGGTCGGTCAAATCCAGAAACGAACTCTAGGCCGGTCCCGTTAAACAGCTGGGCCCGGATGTCGCGCCGTGTCGCATCATCCGCCGTCGCCGTCATGGCCCCGATAGGCACACCCGGAAACCTGTCCTTCAAGGTACTCAGTTGTTCATATTCGGGCCGAAAGGCGGGTCCCCACCGCGAAATGCAATGGGCCTCGTCGATGGCAATCAAGCGCAGCGGCAATTTTGAAAGCGCCGTCAGCATACGTTCCGTCATCAGGCGTTCAGGGGCCATGTACATGATTTTTGCGGTGCCGGCGGCAAACCGGCGCCAACTTTCGGCATTGTCTTCGTAAGAACGTGATGAATTGATGGTTTCCGCCGCCACGCCGGACAACCGCAGGGCCGCGACCTGATCTTCCATTAATGCCACCAGCGGTGAGACGACAATGCTGACGCCATCGGCCAACAGTGCCGGCACCTGAAAGCAAAGTGATTTTCCAGACCCTGTCGGCATTACCGCCAGCGCGTGCTCCCCTGCCGTCAACGCCGTGATGATTTCTTCCTGGCCGGGCCGGAAATCATCGAAACCAAATGTTTCGCGGAGGATATCGCGGGCATTCTCAATAAGAGACATGATGGTGATTATATCGCGTAAAAAGAGAAGTGGGATATGTAAGAAACTTCGCGCAAAACCCGGTCATGGCGATCAATAGGATTTCGGCAGGCCCAGAACCCGCTCGGCGATGAAGCACAGCGCCAGTTGCTGGCTGACCGGTGCGATGCGCGGGATCATCACTTCGCGCATCAGGCGTTCGACGTGGTATTCCTTGGCAAAGCCCATACCGCCGTGAGTCATCACGGCCTGTGTGGCGGCCTTGAAGCCCGCTTCGGCGCCGAGATATTTCGCCGCGTTGGCTTCGGCGCCGCAGCTTTCACCGGCGTCATAAAGGGTCGCGGCTTTTTGGCACATCAACCAGGCCGATTCCAATTCCGCCCAGCAGATGGCGAGAGGATGCTGGATCGCCTGGTTTTGGCCGATGGGGCGGCCGAAGACCACACGTTCATTGGCGTATTCCGATGCCCTGCGGACGGCTTCCTGGCCGATGCCGACGGCTTCGGCGCCAATCAGAATGCGTTCCGGGTTCATGGATTGCAGGATATAACGGAAACCCATGCCTTCCTCACCGATCAAATCGTCAGCGGGGATTGGCAGGGCGTCGATGAATATCTCGTTCGAATCAACGCTCTTGCGACCCATTTTGTCGATCTCGCGGACGTCGCAGTAGTCCCGGTCGAGATCCGTGTAGAACAACGACAACCCGTCGATACCGCGCTCGCACTCATCCTTTGGTGTGGTGCGAGCCAGCAGCAGTATTTTGTCTGCGACCTGGGCGGTGGAAATCCAGACCTTGCGACCGTGCACGACGTAGCCGGTGTTTGTGCGTTCGGCTTTGGTAGTCAATGAACCTGTGTCCAGGCCGGAGTTTGGTTCGGTCACGCCAAACGCGGTCTTCTGTTCGCCAGCGATGATCGGCGGCAACCAGCGCTGCTTTTGCTCATCCGTGCCGAAGGCAGCGACGGCTTTTGGCCCAAAAACATTCATGTGTATCGCCGAGGCCGCTGACATAGCGCCGGCGCTCGATGCAATTGCGCGCATCATCACGCACGCGTCGGCAATCCCCAGGCCCGACCCGCCGACCTCTTCGGGGAACGCCACACCCAGCCAGCCGCCTGCCACCATGGCCTGGTAATATTCTTCGGGAAAGCCGCCGTCGCGGTCTCTTTCAAGCCAGTAGTCGTCACCGAAGTCGGACATAATCTGACCGATTGCGTCTTCGATGGCGCGTTGTTCATCGGTCAGTTGGAAGTCCATGGTGTTTCCTTCAAAGGCGATAGCGCCCTAGGCGACTTTGCCGTGACAGTGTTTGTATTTGTTTCCGGAACCGCACGGGCATGTGGCATTTCTGGGCACCCGCCCCCAGGTTTCAGGATTGTCCGGGTCGATATCATCGGCAGCCTTGCGGCGGTGCAGGGGCACACTCGTCAGGGTTTCGACATGATCGTCGTCTAAATCGAGCCGGCCATCGGGCAGTGTGGCATCGGGGCGGCTCTCAATCATTTCCTGCGGGCCGTCACCCAAAATATCGTCGTCCGGATCGTACATCTGCAATTCGACATTGCAAAGAACTTGGGTAACCCGTTCGCGCAGCGCATCCAGCATTTCCTCGAACAGATCGAAGGCCTCGCGTTTGTATTCATTCAGTGGATCGCGCTGCGCGTAGGCTCTGAGCCCGATACCTTGGCGCAGATGATCAAGGGTCAAAAGGTGTTCTTTCCAAAGCTGATCCAAGAGCTGAAGCAATAGGCTTTTCTCGACGTTGCGCATCACATCGGGACCATAAGTGGCAGCTTTTTCAGCCAACTTTCGGTCGGCGGCGGACATCAGTCGTCCGCGAATTTCGGCGTCCGCGATGCCTTCTTCGCGGGCCCATTCCTGGACCGGTTGATCCATGCCCGTCAGCCGTAGAATTTCTTCGTGCAGACCGTCCATGTCCCATTGTTCGGCGTAGGCCTTTTCCGGAATGCAGCGCGCCACCGCGTCGCCGATGACTTCGTGGCGCATGCCGGTCACTTCGTCCGAAACATCTTCCGTCGACATCAGTTCCTTGCGTTGTTCATAGATGACCTTGCGCTGGTCATTCATGACGTCGTCGAATTTCAGCAGGTTTTTACGAATCTCGAAGTTGTGGGCTTCGACCTTGGTCTGGGCCTTTTCCAAGGCCTTGTTGACCCACGGATGAATAATCGCTTCACCTTCTTCGAGGCCTAGCTTCTGCAGCATGCCGTCGATCCGGTCAGAGCCGAAAATGCGCATCAGGTCGTCTTGCAGGGATAGGTAAAACTTCGAAGTCCCCGGGTCACCTTGACGGCCTGAGCGGCCGCGCAACTGGTTGTCGATGCGCCGGCTTTCGTGGCGCTCCGTGCCAAGAACGAACAAGCCGCCGGCGGCCAGGACTACCTCGCGGTTCGCCGCGATCTCAGCCTCAATGGCGCCGGCGCCGGTGTCGTAGGCGTCTGTGCCGGGCTCGGCCGTGACTTCTTGTTTGATCCGCATATCCAGATTACCGCCCAACTGAATGTCGGTGCCGCGCCCAGCCATGTTGGTGGCGATGGTCACTGCGCCCGGCGCGCCGGCCTGGGCGATGATCAATGCTTCCTGGTCGTGATAGCGGGCGTTGAGGACGTTGTGGGTGGCGTTGCGGGCCTTCAATAGACCGGCCAGGTGTTCGGATTTTTCAATACTGACGGTGCCGACAAGAACCGGTTGGCCGCGTTCCTGGCAATCTAGGATCTGTTCGACAATGGCATTGTCTTTCTCTTCCGTGGTCCGGTAAACCTCATCATCTTCATCGGCGCGGACGGTCGGCAGGTTGGTCGGAATGTCGATCACTTCAAGGCTGTAAATTTCAGCGAACTCGCCGGCCTCGGTCATCGCCGTGCCGGTCATGCCGGCCAATTTCGGATAGAGCCTGAAATAATTCTGGAAGGTGATCGAGGCCAATGTCTGGTTTTCGTTTTGGATCTCGACGTTTTCTTTTGCTTCCAACGCCTGGTGCAGGCCTTCGGAATAGCGCCGGCCTTCCATCATCCGGCCGGTGAACTCATCGATGATGATGACCTGATTGTCCTTGACGATGTAATCGGTGTCGCGCTGGAACATGATATGCGCGCGCAGTGCCTGATTGACATGATGGACGAGCGACACATTCTGCAGATCGTAGAGGGTGCCCTCGGTCAGAAGGCCAGCTTCTTTGACCAACTCCTCGATATGCTCGTTGCCTTTTTCTGTGAATGCCACGGAACGGGCTTTTTCGTCTTTTTCGTAGTCGGCTTCATCGAGTTTGGGCAGGATGTCGTCGATGGCCTTGTAGGTCTCCGACCAATCTTCCGTCGGGCCGGAAATAATCAATGGCGTGCGTGCTTCGTCAATGAGGATACTGTCGACCTCATCGACAATGGCGAAATTGAAGGGCCGCTGGACCATGTCTTCCAGGGTGAATTTCATGTTGTCGCGAAGATAATCGAACCCAAGCTCGTTGTTGGTGGCGTAGGTGACGTCGCGGGCGTATTGCTCGCGCCGGCCGTCGTCGTCCAGGCCATGGACGATGCATCCGACGCTGAGGCCCAAGAAGGTATAAATCCGGCCCATCCATTCGGCGTCGCGTTCGGCCAGATAATCGTTGACCGTGACGACGTGCACGCCTTCGCCCTTGAGTGCGTTCAAATAGACCGCGAGCGTCGCGACCAAAGTCTTACCTTCACCGGTCTTCATTTCTGAGATCATGCCTCTGTGCAAGATCATGCCGCCCATCATCTGTACGTCGAAGTGTCGTTGGCCCAACGTGCGTTTGGCGCCCTCGCGTACCGTGGCGAAAGCATCGACCAATACATCATCCAGGCTTTCGCCCGCCTCGAGCCGTCCACGGAGCCACGGGGTGCGGGCTTGCAAATCCTCATCGCTTAATCGCTCAACTTCAGCCTCCGCGGCATTGATGGCATCGACGGTTCCTCGCAGGCCTTTGACGTAGCGGTCATTGGCGGAACCGAAGAATTTCTTGGCGATGGCTTGAAGCATGGAATTCCAATCAGTCGGCACCCGGCCGAAACTACGAAATAAGGGGAGAAAAGCGCGCGAAAGAAATAGTCTCGCACATGGGCGATGTCAATGCGATTGGCGGGGTGGTTTTCTTGCTAGAAATGCAGGCGCTGCAACGTTTTGCGCGGTGAAACGCGAGCGCTAGGACGCCGCCGCCCCACCGACCCGTTGCCACCAGCGCGAGGCTATCCGAATAGTGAGCGTTGATGAGGGTGAATTTCTCTTAAATTATTGAAATTTAAAGTGTTCCCGGCCTGACGGTGCGGCCGTTGTGATTTTGTTTGGCAGCAAACGCCTGCAACAATCATCATCTGTACGCATATTCCGGCCGAGTTTCGGTGAAAAACTATTCAAAACAATATGTTAAGCCAGTGTGCAAATGTGAAAATGATTTCGTCGGGAATCCTCTGTTAATTGCACGGCAGGGCCGTATAGAAACGGGAGATCAAAGGCCATCAATCATACCGAAAGGCGAACCCTTTTCGTTCCATATGGGATCATCCGCTTGAATGTTCTCATGGTCGGTTTACAAATAAGATAGAAAATGCGCTTAAACTAACATCTAGCAGAGAAGGCGGCGTAATGGGATCAGGATCAACACGACCGAACAATGCCGATGACAAAATGTTCGCGGCTATTGAACGCGGAGATCAAGGCGATTTTAAAGACCGAAACCCACCTAAAAACACAGATAAAAAACTCATCAAAGAAAAACAAAAACGAACACAAAAAGAGCAGGAAAAAACCGAAAAATTAAGAGCCTTGAGACTGGCTGCTGAACAAGAACGCGCAGCCAAATAACCGCAGAAAGACATTACCTGCCTCATTTGGATTACTGAGGCGGTGCGCCGGCCTATTTTCCAGGCCGGATATCATTCAAAATTAAACGGCCCGTCGAAATGGCTTCTTCGCGCGGCATGCCCAGCTTGATACACGGGTCGTAAAGCATTTGTAGCATCCAGCGGTCGTGTTCGGTGAGCTCGAAGTAGCGGCTTTTATCATTGAAGATGCTTGGTGCGACCTGGGCGCTATCGTTGGGCAAGCCCAGCACCTGCGTGAGTTCTTCAACTACGCAGGCGCGCATATGGTCTTTCGGGCGATGATCGGGGAAGACGGCGATAGCCCATTTGATTTCGTTGTTCTTGGTGCCGAACTTGGCGAAGCAGGTTGATACCTTGATCATGTAGTTCACTTGCGCTTCGTCGCCGTCGAAGTATTTGGCGACGGCCTTGGGGATTTGTTCGACGGGCAGGTAGAACAAAATGAAGTTCACCTTCTTGGCGTCGAAATCCTTGGCCAGCTTTTTTGCTTCTGCATGTCGAAGGAATAATACAGTTCCATGGGATGCTTGGTAATTTGCCACAAATCTCGGATGTGCTGGCGCAGCATAGACTCAAAATAAGGCGGGTAGTTTTCGCCCTGAATACCCATTCGGATCGGTTGCGCCCATTTGCGGACCGCTTTATAGCGCTTGCCCGTGTATTCGTTGCCGAATGCGATGATATCGAAATTACGCAAGATTTTGTTGTTGGTTAGCGCATCGGCATGCGGCACCGACGAGGACGGCGGCAACAGCTAATGGCGCGGCAGCGGATCGCGCCATTGATTGCGCTATGATCTTATATGCATTCAACATATCCTCAGCCTCGCTCAGCAGCCTTTACATAGTCTTAAAGTGGGCAAAATCATCACAAGGGTTCACCACTATCACCACGTCGTGATTTCAACCCCGGACCGGGTTGGTTATAGTGCGCGTCGAAATTCACCCGGCGTACAGGCCGCCAGAACCGTGACAGCGGCTTTTGCCGATACTCGAAAGGACGACTTATGATTTTCAATCGACTGACGCTTGGCGCAGCAGCTTTGGCGCTTTCCGTGTCGTGGGCCGGCGCCGGCGTTCACGCCGAAGACGACCCAGTGGTTGCCACCGTCAACGGGGTGAAAGTTCACCGCTCCATGTTGGCCGAAGCGCAGCAGCTGTTGCCGCCGCAGTATCAGAAAATTCCGCTGGCCCAGATTTACCCCGCCCTGGTCGATAGTGTTATTGATATGAAGCTTGCTGCCGCCGACGCGCGGGAGAAGAAGCTCCACCAGGATCCGGAGTTCAAGAAACTCATGCGTCGCATCGAGGATCAGATGCTGCAGCGCTCGTCCTTGCAGAAAATCATGTCTGAAGGCATCACCGAGGACGCGGTCCGTGCGCGCTATGATAAAATGGTCGCCGGCAAGAGCGGCGCCGAAGAGGTTCACGCGCGTCATATCCTGGTCAAGACCGAGGACGAAGCAAAAGCCATCATCAAGGATTTGAAGGGCGGCGCCGACTTTGAGACCTTGGCGAAAGAAAAGTCCACTGGTCCGTCAGGCCCGAACGGCGGCGATTTGGGGTTCTTCGCCAAGGGTCAAATGGTGCCGGCATTTGAAAAAGCGGCGTTTGGCATGGACAAGGGCGAGGTCACCGACGAAGCGGTGAAGACCCAGTTCGGCTATCACGTCATCAAGGTTGAAGCGAAGCGCAAATCAGAAGCACCGAGCTTCGAGAAAATGGAGCAACAATTGCGCACCGAACTGTCTCAGGAAAAGGCGACGACGTTTGTTGCCAGCCTGCGCAAGGGTGCGAAGATTGAGCGATTTGATCTCGAAGGCAAACCACTAGAGAAACCAAAAGCTAAGTAAATCATCCGAGAACCTAGGCGCGCGGGTCGGGATGCCCGCAGCCCAGGGCGCGGGTGTAGATTGGGGATAAGGACATGAGCACACCTGAGGCTATCTCGCCGTTGGCGCCGACGGCGTTTTCCGATATGGCTCCAGTGGCCGGTGTCCGGCTGGCCTCGGCCGCCTGCGGGGTCAAGTACGCGGGGCGGACGGATGTGCTGCTGGCGGAATTGGCGGCCGGCACGACGGTGGCTGGCGTGTTCACAAAATCGAAGACCGCATCGGCGCCGGTCGACTGGTGCCGCAAATCCTTGCCCGGCGGCCAAGCCCAGGCGTTGTTGGTGAATTCCGGTAACGCCAATGCCTTCACCGGTGTGCGGGGTCTGGAAGCCGTCGAAGCCACCGTCAAATCGGTCGCCGACCGGTTGACGTGCCGGCCGAGCCGCGTGTTCTGCGCATCCACCGGCGTGATCGGCGAGCCCTTGCCGGCGGAAAAAATTACCGAAGCCATGGACGGTCTGGTCGCCAGCCTGGCGGACGCGAACAATGCGGCGGGATGGGAAGCCGCTGCGCGGGCGATCATGACCACCGATACATTTCCCAAGGGCGCCAGCGCTGTTGCTGAGATTTCAGGTGTCCGCGTGACGATCAATGGTATCGCCAAAGGCTCAGGGATGATTGCCCCCGATATGGCGACGATGCTGTCGTTTCTGTTCACCGATGCGGCGCTGCCGGCGGGCGTGCTGCAATCGATCCTGGCTGAGGTCGCGGACCGGACGTTCAATGCGATTACCGTCGATAGTGACACGTCAACCAGCGACACGGTGATTTTGTTCTCCACTGGCGCCGGCGCTGACCACCGTGAACCCGACGATGCGGCTGACCCGGCGCTTGATGATTTCAAGGCAGCACTGGAAACCGTAATGGGGGACTTGGCGCGCCAGGTTGTCAGGGACGGGGAGGGCGCGACGAAGTTTATCGAGGTCACGGTGACAGGCGCGGAAACTGACTTTGCGGCAAAGCGCATCGCGCTTTCCATCGCCAATTCGCCGCTGGTCAAAACCGCGATCGCCGGCGAGGATGCCAACTGGGGCCGCATCGTCATGGCGGTGGGTAAGGCCGGCGAGGCGGCGGACCGCGACAAGCTGGCGATCAGCATCGGCGGGATCGAGATCGCCGCCGAGGGGGCCGCCGTTGAAGGATATGACGAGACCCCGGTGGCCCAGCACATGAACGGCGATGAGATCGAAATCACCGTCGATGTCGGGATTGCGGCGGGCGAGGGGGCGGGCCGCGCCACAGTGTGGACCTGTGATCTCACCCACGGCTACATCACCATCAATGCCGATTACCGGTCCTGACCCCGGCTGTCTGCACGCCGTCGCGCGGGACGTGCCGGACGACCTGCCGACTTTGTTGGTCGTCGCGGTTGCCCTGGTCGATGTCGATAACCGCGTGCTCATCGCCAAACGTCCTGAAGGCAAAGCGATGGCCGGGCTCTGGGAGTTTCCGGGCGGCAAGGTGGCGGACGGCGAATTGCCTGAATCGGCCCTGATCCGCGAACTCAAGGAAGAGCTGGATATTGACGTCACCCACAGCTGCCTGGCGCCGCTGACGTTTGCTAGCCACAGTTATGACGAATTTCACTTGTTGATGCCCGTCTACGCGTGTCGCGTTTGGCACGGCACGCCCAGACCGACCGAAGGCCAGGAATTGAAATGGATCCGTCCGGCAAGGCTCACGGATTACCCGATGCCGCCCGCCGACGCGCCGCTGGTGGCGATGATCCGGGATTATTTATAAAATTTACTCGGGCTTTACCGGCGCTGAGTGAATGCAATGCAGCCTTGGTTAACGGCACGATACTGCCGATGCGGGCCGAATTTTCCAGCAGGGAGAATCCGACGGGCACACCCCAATGGTTCGTCCTGCGTCGAAGCATCTGGTGGGGGCTGGATGATATCGTGCCCAAGTGAATTGCATCGGTTTCAAAATTGATGCGTGAGAACTGAAAAGGTTGGATTTGAAATCGTGCAATATAAACTATTGCTCGGAAATCAGGTTTACTCCGGTTGGTCATTGAGTTTCGGGTTGGTATTCAGACACTTCAATATAGATTTCGAACATCAGGTTGTGCCGCTCTACACGAATGAGTTTGAACAGTTTCGCAAACAATATTTCCCTGCGCGACAACTGCCGGCACTGATTACAGATGAGGACGGCGATCGCCAAGTGATCTGGGATAGTCTTTCGATTGTTGAGTTCTTGAGCGACCATCATCCCAAGTTAGAGATATGGCCAAGTGATCCAGGCATGCGAGCGGCGGCCCGCAGTCTTTGCGCTGAAATGCATTCCGCATTCAAGGCCTTGCGTTCAAGTATGCCGGTAAACTTGAAGCGCAACTACGCTGCCTTCCAGCCGAACGAAGAGGTGCGTTCGGATATCCAGCGGATTTGCGCCCTCTGGCGATGGGTAAGGGAACTGTTTGTGTCTGACGGCCCCTATTTGTTTGGCGATACCTTGTCGGCAGTGGACGCATTTTTCGCGCCAGTAGCCTCGCGTTTTCGGACCTATTCAATTGATCTTGATGAGCAATCCGCAGCTTATTCGAACCTACTTTTACAACATCCTGCGACACTTGAATTCATCGAAGCAGCACAGTCTGAGTCGTGGAGGATGGAACACAACGAATTTGACCTGGACTAATGTGCCTTGGATATAAATGCAGCTTGGGCGTATCCACCTGGCGCTTGCGGCGGGTAAGAATTCGGAACGTCGCCCAACATATTTGTTACTCAATCTCCGGGCTCGGCCCGCGTCGCTCGACGTCCAAAATCGTTTTCCGCCATTTGCCGACGACGTCGTCGAAGAACTGATCCATGCGTTTGTGGGTATCAGGCGCCATGGTGATCAGTTTCGAGCGGGCATCGACGGGGTTGTCGGTTTCGACCAGATAACCGAACGATAAAGCTTGCTCGATATACTTGCCCGCCGTGTGTGGGCTTTTGATGGCGGTCATGAAACCCAGCGCATCGGTCTTCCGGACCGGCCCCTCGGCGCGCCAGACAGCGGTCAGCAAATCCCAGTAGGCGGCCGAATAAAATTGGGTGTCGCCTTCGAATACCTCAATCCAGCCCTGGCCGATGCCGTCGGTGAATTCCAGGTAGAGGCGGTGTTGGTCGTTGTTGTAGGTGAGTGTCATGGATACCTCGATTCGGATTTAGTCTAGGGTTTTACAGGTTAATTTGCAATTAAAACTGATGTTATTGGTCGCTGAACTTGTTATGAGCAGCATCAAAATTTATGAAATGTCATCAAAATTCTAAAGAAAATAACATAAAAACAATAATTTAAATACAATGATTTATATTTAAAATAAAAAATACATGTAAAAACACAATTAAGTAATGACTTCAAACGTGTATGTAACTATGATAATAAAATCAAAACTAAGACGAACGAATTTCACGACATTTGCAACAGGAGGTACAACCGATGCGGATCCAGAACCTGAGAAAAATTATTCCCGTTTTGGCCATCTTGATGGCCGGCGCCCTGGTTTCAGGCTGCGCCACGCAACAACATCGCCAAGCGCCTAAGCAGACCATGGGCACGATCATGGGGGCCGGGCTGGGGGCCTTGGCCGGATCACAAATGGGTAGTGGCAAGGGCCAGATGGTCGCCGTTGCCATGGGGACGCTGGCCGGCGCGATGATAGGTAACTCGATTGGCGAAAGTTTGGACCGCGCCGATCGCAGGTATGCCAATCGGGCGCAACAGACGGCACATGCGGCACCTGTAGGTAAAACAGTTTCTTGGAACAATCCGAAATCCGGCCATTCCGGTGAAGTCACCCCGACCCGCGACGGCTATGACCGCAGGTCCGGCGCGTACTGCCGCGAATACCAGACGACCATTTGGGTCGATGGCGAAGAACAAGCCGCCTACGGCACCAGCTGTCAGCAACGCGATGGGTCCTGGCAGATCGTTCACTAATAAAAGAATACCACGGGTGTCCCGCTTCCCTCCCCGGGACACCGCCTGAGGTCACAAGGTACCTCCGGCAACGCCGACAACCCCTCGTCGGCACGCCTGAAAAAACGGCTCCGGTCCCCCCACCGGAGCCGTTTCCCTTTTTGGGCGGCGTGATAAACTGCCGCGTACCAAAATAGAGGATACCCAAATGAGCAGATTGACGCCGGGCAAACCTGTCCCCGCCCTTAGTGTCGCGACCACGGGCGGTGGAAGCTGGACATTGAACGCGACACCGCCCGAAACTTTCACCCTGATTGAGGTTTACCGGGGGCAGCATTGCCCGCGCTGCAAGACCCATCTTTTAGACCTGGACCACAAGATTGCGCGCTTCAATGAGCGCGGCGTCGATGTGATCGCCCTAAGTACCGACCCGCAAGACCGCGCAGAGGTGGCGAAGGCAGAGTGGGGGCTGGGGAACCTGACGCTCGGTTATGGCCTTGGTATCGAGGCTGCCCGCGATTGGGGGCTCTATATCTCAACCGCCATCGCCGACAAGGAAACCCGGCAGTTTTCCGAACCCGGCATGTTCCTGGTCCGCCCGGACGGCACTTTGTATTCTCTGGTCATCCACACGACGCCATTCCACCGTCATCATTTCGCCGACGTCCTGGAGGCCGTGGATATGATCCGGGCGCGCAATTATCCGCCGCGCGGCGATCAAGGCTAGGCGGGGGCCGGCACATGGCTGAACATAAAACCATCACCGCGGCGCTAATCATCATCGGCAACGAAATTCTCTCGGGCCGTACCCAAGACGCGAACTTGGCGTTCCTGGGCGAGCAATTGAACGAATTGGGCGTCCGGCTGCGCGAGGTGCGGGTGATCCCTGACGTTGAGGACACCATCATCGAGACTGTGAATACGCTGCGCCAAGCCTTTGATTATGTCTTTACCACCGGCGGCATTGGCCCGACCCACGACGACATCACGTCTGCCGCCATCGCCAAAGCGTTCGGCACGGAATTGGCCCGTCACCCCGAAGCCGAAGCCCTGTTATTGGGCCACTATAAGCCTGAGGACGTGACGCCGGCGCGGATGAAGATGGCGGATATCCCGGTGGGGGCTACGCTGCTTGATAATCCGGTCTCCAAGGCGCCGGGGTTTAGACTTGAGAATGTCCATGTGCTGCCCGGCGTGCCGCGCATCATGCAGGCTATGTTCAAGCTGTTCTCCCACGAACTGGTCGGTGGTGAGCCGGTCCTGGCGGCGTCAATCACGTCGCGTGTTCCAGAAGGAACAATGGCCAGCAAACTGGGTGAAATTCAGGACAGTTATCCGGATGCCGACATCGGTAGTTATCCGTTCATCAAGGACGGCCGTGCCGGCGCGTGTTTCGTCGTCCGCCATCCGAATAAACAAACGGTAAATGCCGCAGCCGAAGAGATCGTTGAAGCGATTCGCGGCTTTGGGGCGGAACCAGAGGCTGATGAACGTCCTTAGCCGGTTTCAGTATGGAAACAAATTGAATTGCCGAGCAATTTGGTTATTGTAGCGCGCTTGAAATCTAGAATGGGTTTATAAAATTTAATTTTGTTTTGCCGGTGTCAAACTGTCATTCAAACGCGTTTTTACCGACAATATCTTATTTCCGCCGACGGAAGACTACGCGTCACTGTGGATACCGAATTAGAGATATTTGAGCAGCTAGGTCATGTTTCGCAAAATTTTGAC
>JABJBP010000091.1 GCA_018665815.1 Rhodospirillaceae bacterium | reverse complement strand
CGGCGCCAATTTCTCTGCACCGGGATAAAGGTGAAACTCGCCGATCCCTTTATAGGTATTCGCCGCAAGGCGGCTTTCCAGGTATGCAATGATTCCTTTGTCATTGTGCCAATTGGCGGAATGAACTTGGCCGTGATAGGGCCGCAGCTCGGGCACAAACATTGACGGATCAAAATCCCGGAGCCGCAAGGTCCCGTCATCGGGGGTGCTGGAAACCAAGGCCCGCGTCACGCCGGCGTCGCTCAGCAGGCCGCGCACGACCGTCGGGGTCAGGCCGGCCCAAGCGGCGCGGCTGTAATGGACGTGGGTGTCGAATATCGCCATGCGCGGCTCGGCGGTTGCCGGGCCCGCCGCTATCACGGCCAGCGCCAACGCCATGCTTCGTGCGATCCATCTTCTCATCCGTATCTCCATCCGACTTAACTTTGGGCGACTATGCATACTAGTATCCATGTCATGCCCTGGGTAGGGGCTAGGCAATTGTAAAAATTGTGTATAATACCAATCTAATAACAATAAACTTTCGAACCCAACGGAGGATTCCTCATGAAATATATTCTCAGCGCCGTTGCCGTCGCCTTTGCTCTCGCCGTGACCGCCCCGGCCCATGCCTTCCACTGCCCGGCCGATATGAAGAAAATCGACGCGGCATTGGCGAAAAACCCGCAGATGTCGAAGAAAGATATGGCCAAGATTACCGGGTTGGGCGCCAAAGGTGAGGCCATGCACAAAGCTGGGCAACACGGCAAATCGGTTGCGGCTTTGGCCAAGGCCATGGAAGCCCTGGGCATCAAATAGCCAATCGCGCCACTGCCGAGGGTTCCTATGCTGTACGGTAAATCCGCGCTGGACGCGGCCACTGACACGCGTGTCGTCCAGGTCAACAGCCGTGACTACATCCTCAGCGGCTATGTCGGCGCTTCGCCGGTGCGCGGCTACTACCTTGAAGGCAATGAGGTTAATGACAACGGCGAACCGCAAGGGTTCCTAGTCGAACAACCGCCGGGCGCCGTGACCCTGCCGCATTTCCACGAGACCAATCAGTTCCAGGTGGTCGTCGGCGGGGCCGGCCACTTCGGCAAACAAGCGGCCATGCCCCTGAGCCTTCAATACGCCAATGCGCACACGCCCTACGGTCCGATCATTTCCGGCGACGAAGGCATCGTCTATTTTACCCTGCGCGCGAAATGGGACCCGGGGGCCAAATACATGCCGGCGTCCCGCGACAAACTGATCAAAGGCAACCAACGCTCCAAACTGATCAGCGGCATCGAGGTCGGCCCGGCATCGGCGTTGGCGGGGCGGCCAGGCGTTCTCGCTGAGACCGTCATCACACCCGAAGCCGACGGCCTGGCCGCCTGGCTGCTTCGAATGGGCCCGGGCACTGTATTCGAAAACCCGCATCCCCGAACCGGCGGCGGGCAATACATTGTCGTCGCCGAAGGATCGTGGCTGCATGGCGGCCGGGAACTGCCCCGCCTTTCGTGCCTGTTCGTCACCGCCGATGAGGCGCCGCTCCGCGTGTTGGCCGGTTCCGGCGGTCTCGAGTTGCTGGTCATGCAATTTCCGAAGCCCTGATCGCTTGCGTTTCAGGGGCATCGCGCGCTATACGCCCCTTCCATGGCCCCACCGCTTCTGATCCTCACCGACATCAGCCTAACCTTCGGTGGCACCCCGCTGTTGGAAGGCGCCGCCATGTCGGTGTCCGACGGCGACCGCATCTGCCTGGTCGGGCGCAACGGGTCGGGAAAATCGACGTTGCTGAAAATCGCCGCGGGCCTCGTCGAGGCTGACGACGGCGAAGTGTTCGTGCAGCCGGGCACGACGGTGCGCTACCTGCCGCAAGAACCCGACCTGACAGAATTCCAAACCGTCTCGGACTACGTCGAGGCCGGCCTCGGCCCGAGCGACGGTCCGTACCGTGCCCGCCACCTTCTGGAACAACTGGGCTTAAGCGGCGACGAAAAGCCCGGCCAGATTTCCGGTGGTGAGGCCAGGCGCGCGGCGCTCGCCCGCACCTTGGCACCGGACCCTGAAATCCTGTTGTTAGACGAGCCCACCAACCACTTGGATTTGCCGGCCATCGAATGGCTGGAAGGGGAGCTGCGCAATTCGCGGGCTGCCATCGTCATGATCAGCCACGACCGACGGTTCCTGGAAAACCTTTCGCGCAAAACCGTCTGGCTGGACCGTGGAAACGCCCAGCCGTTGGATAAAGGTTTTGCGCATTTTGAAGCCTGGCGGGACGCAATCCTTGAGCAGGAAGTCACCGAACGCCACAAGCTAGACCGTAAGATCGCCCGGGAAACCGATTGGATGCGCAAAGGTGTGACGGCCCGGCGCAAGCGCAACCAGGGCCGGCTTCGCGCGCTCAAGGACTTGCGCCGTGAAAAGCGCGAACAGCGCCAGGTTACCGGCGCCGTCGAATTGACCCAGACCGAGGCCGGCGTCGGCGGCAAACGAGTCATCGAGGCCAAAGCGATCAGCAAGGCCTACGGGTCACACGTCATCGTCGATACCTTCTCGACCCGCATCCAGCGCGGCGACCGGATCGGCATCATCGGGCCGAACGGGGCTGGCAAAACCACGCTCTTGAACTTACTCACCGGCCAGTTGGCACCGGACGCAGGCGAGATCAAGCTTGGCGCGAACGTCGAGATGGTCACCATCGACCAGCGCCGTGAAAGCTTGGACCCGACCACGCGGCTGGCCGACGCGCTGACCGACGGCAGCGGTGACAACGTGTTCGTCGCGGGACAGCCGAAACACGTCATCGGCTACATGAAGGATTTCCTGTTCGCGCCCGAACAAGCCCGCACCCCCATCGGCGCGTTGTCGGGCGGCGAACGCGGTCGGCTCATGCTGGCCCGCGCCCTGGCCAAGCCGTCGAACCTGCTCATTCTCGACGAGCCGACCAATGACTTGGATTTGGAAACCCTCGATCTGTTGCAGGAGATGCTGGCCGATTACGCCGGTACCGTCTTGCTGGTCAGCCACGACCGGGATTTCCTCGACCGGGTCGTCACCTCGGTGATCACCACCGATCCGCACCACGCTGGCGGTTGGGCGGAGTACGCGGGCGGCTATAGTTACTTGAAGAGCCAGCAGTCGGGCGGCGGGAAGACGGCGTCTGATGAAGCTTCTGAGAATTCGAAACGCGGCAAATCCGCGAAGCGCCAAAAGGCCAAACCCAAGCTTTCCTACAAAGATCAGTACGCGCTGGAAACCTTACCCGGCGAAATCGACGCGCTACATAAATTAATCACCACCCACCAAGCAACCCTCGCCGACCCGGCGCTGTTCAGCGGCGACCCGGACACGTTTGAAGCCACCGCCAATGCCCTGAAAGCCGCCGAAGCTGACTTGGCGGCTGCGGAAGAAAAGTGGCTGGAACTTGAGATGGCCCGGGAAGATGCCGGAAACGGCTGATACAGCGCCTAACATAGAGGGCTGGATTGCCGCGCCATCCCAAAATTATAAGGACGAGGACGATTCACGTTTCATCTAGAAACGATCGTACTCTAGACTACGCCCCAAACCTGGGACCTAGGAGACCACCCTTTGAGTAAAGACCCAACCAATAATTCGGCCAATAATCCGGCCAGTAATCCGACTGGCGATTGGAGCGCCGAGCTTGCCGAATTGCGCCGTCGCCAAGCCGACGTGCAAGAGATGGGCGGCGCGGCCCGCGTCGAGCGTCAGCACGCCGGCGGGCGGCTGACCGTCCGCGAGCGGATCGAAAAACTCGCCGACCCCAAAAGCTTTCATGAAATCGGCACCGTCGCCGGCCTCGCTGAGTATGACGACGACGGCGCGCTGATCAAACTCAATGCGTCCAACTGCGTCATGGGCCGAGCCACCCTGGATGGCCGACCGGTGGTGATTTCCGGTGATGATTTCACCCAGCGCGGCGGTTCCGCCGACGCCACAATCCGCGAAAAAGCCGCCTACCCGGAAGACATGGCGCGTGATCTCCGCATCCCGATCATCCGCCTGATCGAGGGCTCCGGCGGCGGCGGCTCGGTGAAAACGATCGAGACAACAGGCCGCCCCAACCTGCCCGGCGGCATCGGCTCGAAGTACGATCTGATGCTCCAAAACATCACCTACGTGCCGGTGGTGGGTTTGGGCTTGGGCTCGGTGGCCGGCCTGGGCGCGGCGCGTCTCGCCGCCAGTCATTATTCCATCATGGTCAAGGAGACATCGGCCATGTTCGTCGCCGGCCCGCCGGTGGTTTCGGGCCTGGGCGAAGACCTCAATAAACAAGAACTGGGCGGCTGGAAAATCCAACTGGCGGCCGGCGGCGTCGATGATGCCACCGATACGGAAGAAGAAGCCTTCCAGCGCGCCAAACAATTCCTCTCCTACCTGCCCTCATCCGTTGATGAGCTGGCCGAGCGTGGGCCGCAGACGGACGACCCGAGGCGCGTCGATGAAGACTTGTTCTCCATCGTCCCCCACGACCCCAAGCAGGTCTACAAGATGCGCAACATTATCGACAGCGTCATCGATCAGGGCAGCTTCTTTGAGATGGCCGAGATGTTTGGCCGCCCCGTCATCACCGGCTTCGCGCGCCTAGACGGCTGGCCCGTCGCGGTGATGGCGTCCGACCCATTCTTTTCCGGCGGCGCCTGGACTTCGGACGCCTGTGAAAAAATCATACGTTTTGTGGATATGGCCGAAACCTTCCACCTGCCCGTCGTCTACCTCGCCGACTGCCCGGGCTTCGCCGTGGGCTTGGCGGCTGAAAAAGCCCGCACCATAAGATTAGGCGTCCGCGCCATGACGGCCTTGGGCCAGACCACCGTGCCCTGGTGCTCGATGATCGTCAGAAACGCCTTTGGTGTGGCCGGCGGCGCCCACCGCCCGGCCGGCCGGTTCTCCATGCGCTACGCCTGGCTGTCGGGCGCCTGGGGCTCGCTGCCCCTGTCCGGCGGCATCGAGGCCGCCTACCGCGCCGAGATCGAGGCGGCGGATGACCCAAAAGCCAAACTCCAAGAGATCGAAGACCGCCTCAATAAACTGCGCTCGCCCTTCCGCACGGCGGAAACCTTCGCCGTCGAAGAAATCATCGACCCCCGCCAAACCCGGAAGATTCTCTGCGACTTCGCAAACTTGGCAGCGAAGAGACGGGTCCCCGGATTGGCCAAGTTCGGGATGAGGCCATAACCGGGACACGATCAGGCTTAGCCATCCCGCGCACCCGACTTTGGGGGTGAAAAGCCCAAAGATTTCAAACCCATGATAAAAAAATGACGGAACAATGTTCGATGACCGTCGTGACTTAACGTCACGACGCAAGCGCCGAACATCCCCCGGAGGGAGACGTCACAATGCAAACGCTGCCCGATCCTCATCCTGAGTCCGTCGAAGGATGGGCAAGCGAAAACCGTCAGAACACATCGACCCGTCATCCACCCATGCTTCGACAGGCTCAGCATGAGGAGGAGCCACGCGGGATTGCCGTGCTGTCCGAAAAATACGCGCATTGGCCAACCCACCCATCCCCAATGCGCTTGAGCTAGGCAGCAACCAATTAACCTGATTCAAAATATAAAATAGCGAACGCATCCGCCCTTTCGAACGAACCGTTGGAATTGACATGGTCAGCGGGAATTTGTTCCGCAAGAGGCCAGAAGATTATTTTTTATTTTTTGGAACCGATCAATTATAAATGGCGTTGTTGGAAATTTATGGTGCTTCTCCCTTTATCATGACTGTTGTCTGGTTGCTCGATATCCACGGCCATGCCGGGCCCGAACACTTGGCCATTACCGATGCCATTTCGGAAGCCGTGATGGACGGCTCATTGCCGCCCGGCGCCGAGCTCCCTAAGGAGAGCAAATTGGCCTACGATCTGGGAGTCGCCGAGGACACCGTGAAGATGGCCTACAATGAGGCCCGGCGGCGTGGTCTGGTGGAAAGAAATCTTGGCGAAATCAATAGGGTGAGGGGCGGCGGTGCTGAAATTTCAGCCGTCGGCGCGGTCTTGCGCTCCGACAAATCCTGGCAGGGTGCCGGCGACCACACAGTCGTCACGGTTGTCCTTTGCAGTGCCGAACCCACACCAGGTGCTGCGCTTGTCGGGCGGTCCTATCCCTCTCAACAGGCTTTCGACCTCACGCCGAAGGGCCGACGGTTCGGCGAGTGGTGGTAGATATCGGCCGTTGCCGATTAACTTTGAGCCGTCTTAAGGCAAGGGTTCCCGTTAGGGCAGGGGTTCGCGCCAGGTTTGCATGAAATTCAGCATTGAATCGGCGTCGGTGAATTCCAGGGGATCGATCGAAGCGTTGTCGGCAAACCCGTCCTCGACGAAAATTCTGGTGATAACCCCGTCCTCAACGAACATGGCGTAGCGCCAGCTTCGCAAGCCGCAGGACTGATTTCCTTTCTCCACCAGCATCCCCATCTTTCGCGTGAATTCACCGTTGCCGTCCGGCAATAACCGCACCTTGTCGATACCGAGCGCCTTGCCCCATTCGTACATGACGAAGGGATCATTCACCGATAGGCCATAGACCTCGTCGACGCCGAGCATCTTGAATTCGTCATAGAGCTCTTCGTAGCGCGGCAGGTGTCGGGTCGAACACGTGGGCCCGAACGCGGTGGGCAAGGCGAACACGACGACACGCTTGCCCGCGAACAATTCATCCGTGCTCACGTTGACCAGCTGAGACGGGTCGGCGTCTCCCGCCGCGTCGGCCTCGTCGGTGGGCGCCCATAAGGTGAAAGTCGTGCTCGGAACCAGTCTCAACGTCATCACTCCTCTCGCGGCCCCGCTTCGGCTATCGCGAAGAAGGGCATTTCAGTCGGCCAACGATAGAGAAGGTAAATTGCCGAAAATTCAATACCACAGCAACTCATGCCGCCCGATCATGCTTCCGCTTGGCCTTCTCGGGCGAGCGCCGTGTCCGCCTCGACTACGAGGTCATTGAAGGTCCAACGGGGGACCGTGCGCATGCGCTCAAGGCCGGCGAAGGCGTCGGCGATGTCCGTGCCGTCCGGCAAATCGTCGCGGAGCGCCGCCGCGAACGCCTCGCCGAACCCGTTGAAACCTTCGGGTTCCAGCTCACACAGATGAATCTGGTTCCATTCAATCTTAAACGCCGGATCATGATAGAGCACCGCCGCCGTCTCCATCGCCCGGAACGTGCCCACCTTGTTCGCGCCCACGAGCTTCTGCGCGGCGGGCCCGCAATACGTTCGCATGACGTCTCTGTATTCACTCAGATATGCCGGTTTCACATCGATGTATTCCAACGACGCCTGCAGCTCGGGACGCCGGCGTAGTCAGAAGAATCTCCGCGCGTAGGAAGTTTGCCCCGGACGGCTGCGGCTTCATCACAAGGTCGTCGGTAACCTCGGCGGGCACCATTTCGCGGAAATAGCTCAACTCGAGATGGCTCCACACAGGCTCGTCCGAGGCGTTCTGAAAGACGGAACGATGCCGGCAGAGCGCTTGCCCAAGGCAGGCATCGCCAAAGCGCGCGCCTTTCACGGCGCTCTCTTTGAGCGCCGATTCCGCTTCGGAATTCTGCGCCTCTATCGTCCGGGCGAGCACCACGAAGCGGTCTTCGGGCTCGATCCGGATTAGGTCCGGCGCGTCAGTGGTTGTGGTGTTTTTAGTCATGAGACATCTCTTCTAGCCGCGTTCTGAGGACACTACGCGCTTCCCACCACAATATGCTCATGTCTCCCCTTCCCCCAAAACCACATAAACCGACACCGCAACCTCCCCGTCTTCAGTCCGCGCGCCCGTCACCACGCGCCGGTACGCCTCGCCTTCAAATGCATCGAGGCGGTCCCAGTGGGCGGGGAGGTCGGGGGAGTCGAATATTTGCACGTCGATGGTGTCACCGGCGGGGTCGAGGACGAGGCCGGGGAATCCTAAGTGCACGCCCCAGCCAGCCTGGGTGAGGTGGCCCCGGACCATGCCCGAGCGCCACTGCCCTTTGAGGTCGTCCAGCTGATGGGCATTGACCCGGCCGGGCGCCAAGGTGCCGTAGCTGGCGAGGCGGGTTTCGGGCGATGGCGGCGGGGTTTTCATTCGTCCGGGCTTGCTTGCTCAAAAAGCTGGTCTTGGGTCATGGTCTTCGTGTCGTTGGCGAATGCATAGAATGCGGGCTTTTGTTCAATGCAGACCTGTTCGGCGAATGAGAACTGATCTTGGTCATCGAAGAGACCGGCGGGGATATAGTGTTCGCGGGTTTCCCGGACGCGGTAAAACAAATGACTACCGCACGAGGTGCAGAACCCGCGCTCAGCCCATTCGGACGACGCAAACACGCCGATGTTTTCGTCGCCGCTGAATGACACGGCGTCCGCGCACGGCACCATCATCGCGGGCCCGCCGCCCCATTTTCTGCACATGCCGCAATGACACGCGCCCAGGTTTTTGGCAGCGTTTTCTGCGCTAAACCCGACCGCGCCGCATAAACAAGACCCTTGGCCGGCAAATACGTCTGACATCTGTTTCTCCTACGTTGAAAATTGATTTTTTCACGTCATGGAGCGCCCATGACGGTCGTTCTCATTTCGGAGACAGTTTTCTATTTATTCAACCCCACGACCCGACACCATAGCCCCTCGCATGGTGAAGTTCATAGCCAGCGAACTTTTGATTTTCCTCAAGGGTGAAAGGCGAAAATTGCCTGACAATACCTAAACCATAGACATTTAACATGAGGTGGCGCGATGATCGATTCAACGTCGTACGGACGGCTTTTGAAACAACGGCTTCAGGAATTGACGGAAAAGGTCAGTGATATTGATGGCGCTCTTCGTGAAACCGATAGCCCGGATGGGGAGGAGCGGGCGACCGAGAATGAAGACGACGAGGTCCTTGAAGACCTGGGCAACGCCGCTCTCAATGAAATTTCCAGGATCAACGCGGCCCTGCATCGTATTAAAAATGGCACCTACGGGGTCTGCACCTCGTGTGGCGGGATGATCAATGAGGCGCGTCTGGTCGTTTTGCTGCCATTTCCCATGTTGAACAGCGCCAGCCACATATCCGGTCTGGCCTTGTTTTTGACGCTCTTTCGAAGTCTTGATTTGATTGAGAATTTAAATGACATGCGGCCAAGGATGTTTTGGCTTGTCGGTCTTTTGGTCGCCGGTATCGCCAGTTTGCGGGCGCATTATCTGGCTACTGCGACAGTTACCGTCGTCGCATTTTTGATGATCGATATGTGGCGCCACCGCGATGCCGTCCGGGCGCGGATGATTTCGCTGTTTCATGCCGGCGGGGCATCCGTGGTGTTTTTGTTGCCGTGGATGGCGACGCTTTGGCAATCATCCTCGACTCCCATGTATCCGGTGTTCCCCGGCACGCACCGCCCGGATTATGAGAATTACTCGGCGCCGCTTGGTTTCAGTGAGCACCTGTCGTTTTTCGGCGATGTAATGATCAGCCCCGGCGTCGCCTTGTTTGCCGTGCCGGTCATTTTGTATGCGTTTCGCCGCGCCAGTCTGGCAGGCTTGGCGCTCTATCTCGGCGCGCTGGTGACGACAGCCGTACTGTCCTGGGTATTCACCTATTCGGATGCTGAAAACATACACCGGTAAGTGGCGCCGTTCTTGAACGCCGCGTTTTTCGCTACCGTCTCGGTTCTTGTTTTGCAAGCGCGTGCCGCCTTGCCAACCGGTGCGGAAACGATCAAACACCGCCGTGTGATCGATGCGGTTCTTTGTGGCGCCATCGTATTTCTTTTTCCGGTCATGGTCAGCCAGGACATGGCTCGATTGACCGACAAATGGGGAAAACCAACCCTGCCCGCCGCGGCGCGCGCCTGCAATCGGCGGTGCCGGCCGGTGAGAAGTTGTTCGTCATCGTATCGCAACCCGCGGCGCTCGATTACCGGCGCAATGAGATCGCCGGCGTGGACGTTCCCGGCGCGGCGAGCCCGGAACCCGGCATGCCGTTTTTTGCCGGCCCCGACGCCCTTCGAAACTATCTGAAAAAACAAGGCTTCAGCTATCTTGCCTTCGGGGACTTCTCGCGTCCCGGTGGATGCCTTTATGACCGGCGCCTATGGACGCACAATAAAGACAGCCAGGATAGTCGCTATCGGGAAGGCCGCTTTCAGGCCCGGTACTATCTGGACTTGATGGACAACATCGAAGCCTTGGCATTAACCGAGGAACAAAAATTTTCAGAGGCCGGTTTAACCTTACTGCGGCTCAACGGCCCTTGAATGCGGGCGGGCGCTTTTCCATAAACGCCTTGATGCCTTCTTCACCATCCTCGCTGGCATTGATTGCGTTGACTTGAACGCGGGCGATAGCGGCCTGCTCGGTGGGGCCTTGTGGCATGGTTTTCCCGACGAACCGTTTCAGCATTCTGGATGCCAGCGGCGCCTGGTCGGCGATGCACCGGGCGTAATCCATGGCGGCATCCACGACACTGCCCGACGCCACCAGTTTGTTGACGTAGCCGACCTCATAGGCGCGCTGGGCGGTGATGGCATCGCCCGTCAAAAGTAATTCCATGGCGATTTTGTGCGGAATCCGCGACGCTAAATTCGCGATCAGGCCGCCGGAGAATCCGATTTTTACTTCCGGATAGCTGAACATGGCGTTGTCGGCGGCTACCAACATATCGCACATGGTGGTCAGCACCATGCCGCCGCCGACACACCAACCCTCGACCGCGCCAACGACCGGCTTATCGACGGGCACACCGACGCCCGGGATACCGCGAAAAAGATCATGGGGAATGGCTTTCAAATCGGCGCCCGTCGAAAACGAACTGCCAGCACCCGTGAGCACGGCGACCCGGTCTTCGTCCGATGCCATGAATTGAACCCAGGCGGCTTCCAAACCGGCGACGATGTCAGCGTCCAACCGGTTGGTGCGCTCAGGTCGGTTCATGGTGATGACGGCGATTTGGCCTTTCGATTGATAGGTGACGGCATCGTTGCTCATGTTGGTATCCTTCTGTGCGGCGAATTATTGCGGCGCGTTCCAAACAGCGCGGGCATCAACGCAAAGCGCGCCTTCACCCTCGGCGCGGACAATGACCGGATTGACGTCCAATTCCCCCAACTGCGGGCCCAGGTGCGCGGCGAGCACGCTCACCCGGTGCACAATATCAGCCAAGGCATCGACGTCCGCTTTGGGACGCCCGCGGGGACCGGCGAACAAGGGCCAAAGTTTCAAGCCCTCTATCATGGTGCGCGCTTTCTTTGGGCTGACGGGGGCGGCGGCCATTTGGACGTCTTTCAGCACTTCGACAAAAACCCCGCCGGCGCCAACCAAAACAGCGGGACCGTGTTGCGGGTCCCAACTGGCACCGATGAAGGCTTCCGCAACGCCACCTGTGGCCATTTCCTGGACCAAACAGCCCGCCAATTCGGCATCTGGCGCGGCCTCGGCGATGGCGACTTCGATCTCGGCGAAGGCGCTGCGAACGGCGGCGACATCGGCCAGATTGAGTTTCACTGCGCCGGCGTCCGATTTGTGAATCAATCCCCGCGCGACACCTTTCATCACGACGGGAAACCCGATTTCGCGAGCCGCCGCGACGGCATCGTCGGGGCTCATGGCCATTTGCTCGCGGGTCACCGGCGCGCCGGCTGCCGCCAGTAAGCCCTTGGCTTCCGGTTCGGTCAGAAGCCCCGGCGCCAACACTCGGGCGGCCGCATTGATTTCCGGCGTTGCCGGCTCGGTCGCGATGTCGCCTTCGGCACTCTCAAGAATGCGTTTGTAGGCCATCAACGCTTCAATCACGCGGTAGCAGTCGTCGAGGGATGTGTAAATCGGATAGCCGAGTTCTTTAGCATCCTTGTTCACCTGCTCATCGACAAGGCTGCCCGATTTATTGCACAGCAATGCCGGCACGCCCTTATCCGTGCCGATACTGCGAATGGCGGCGGCTAACTGTTCCATGCAGGGCTGCGGCGTCATGATCATCAGCAGCGCGCCGGTGTCCGGGTCATCGGCAACGGTTTCCATGCTTTCAATCATCACGTCCTCGACGAACGGTGATCGATAGCCGCCGAAATCAATGATCGCCGTCTCCTTGCGGTGCGGCAGATGTTCGCCAAGGTGATCGATAGCCGGCCCGCTCAGCTTAGACGCGTGAAATGAGCTTTCGGCAATGGCATCGGCGGCCAGCGCGGCGGCGCCGCCTGAGCCGGAAAACACCGCGACGCCTTCGGCCTTCGGCGCGCCCCAGCGTGCCAGCGCGTCGGCGCAAAGCACGGCCGTGTCAGGTTGATCAGTGACGACGATGCCCAGGGATTCACAAAGGGCGACAAATGCATCGTAAGAACCAGTCAGGCTGGCGGTATGGGAATTGGCCATCGCAGCGCCTTCCTCGGTGCGGCCGGCCTTGACGGCGACAACGGGCTTGTTAGCGGCGCGGGCTTTTTGAGCGGCGGTACGGAAACGCTCCAGATCCTTGATGCCTTCGACGTAAACGAAAATCGCATCCGTGTCCGGATCATCAACTAGATATTCGAACCCGTCGGATAGCTCCAGGTCCGCTTGGTTGCCGACCGTAATGCACGATGAAAATCCGACCCCAGCGTCAAAGGCGCGGATAAACATCGCCGTCTGCAGCGCACCCGACTGACTGGCGACACCGACCCGGCCCTTCGGCAACTTATCGACCGACATGGTGACGGACGGCGACAAACAGACATCGGCTTGTGCATTAAGCGCACCCAGGCAATTGGGGCCGAGGATACGCATGCCGGCTTCGCGTGCGATGGCCACGGCCTCGTCTTGAAGCTTGGCGCCCTCTTCGCCGGACTCCGCCATTTGCGACGTGATGACGATGGCGACCTTGACGCCCATTTTGGCGCAGCCACGTAACGTTTCGGAAAGGGCTTTGGCGGGAACCGCGACAGCGGCGACATCAGGGCCGGATGGCAGCGCGGTGATGTTGGGGTAAGCCTTGAGATCAAAGATCGTTTCACGCTTCGGATTGATCGGGTAGAGCGTGCCCTTGAAGCCGTGATGGATCAGATTGTAGATCAACCGTCCGCCGAATTTATTGCGATCCTCCGAGGCGCCGATGACGGCGATACTTTCGGCATGAAGCATGCGGTACATGGCTGTCGGTTCATTGACCGGCATGGTCTTTAATCCTCCCCTGAAACTTTTGCGCCAACGGCCATGGTCCGGCCATCGACGGTCATCGTTGTAACTCAATTCCGCAAGAGATCAACTGGCAGTGCGCCCGCGTTCCGGCCTTTGAAACAATTCAACCGAGGTTGCTTACGCGCCCTTGAAGTCGGGCACCCGGCGCTCGGACATGGCGGCGACGCCTTCCTTGAAATCTTTGGTGGCGCGCAGCCGCGTCTGAATGGCCAGTTCATGGTCGGTGGCCGCACGTACGCGTTCGGCCAACCCGCGGCGCATGGTGGCGCGTGTTTCCGTTACGCCCAAGGGGGCGTTCTCAGCAATCTCGGCAGCCAGTGCTATGGCGGCGTCCCGAACCTTGTCCTGCGCAACCAGCACGTCAGCCAAGCCTAGGGCGTGGGCCTCGTCGCCCTTGAACCGCCGGCTGGTGTAAAACATCAACGCCGCGTTCTGTTTGCCGATGGCTTCGGTGAGCGTCACGGTCAGGCCGAACCCCGGGTGAAAACCCAAGCGAGTGAAGTTCGCCGAGAACCGGGCTTCAGGACACGTCACACGGAAATCCGGGACCATCGCCAAACCAAGCCCACCGCCTATGGCGGCGCCGTGAATGGCACCGATGATCGGTGTTTTGGCTTCGAATAAGCGGATGGCTTCGACGTAAAGGTGTTGGGCGCGATCCGTCGGAGTTTGGGTTTTCAACTGGCCGTCCGCCCCCAGTTCTTCACCGGTGCCGAAGTTCGCGCCGGCGCAAAAGGCCTTGCCTTGGGCGCACAAGACAGCGGCACGGCACGCCGGGTCGGCATCGAGAACTTCCAACGCGTCGCCGATCTGATGGATCAGGGCGATATCGAAGAAATTGTGTGGAGGGCGCTGGATTTCGATAGTTGCGACGAGTTCCTTAATCTCAACGCCAATGTCGTCGAAATTGGGCATATCGGTCATGGGGGTCTCCGTTGAATGATCAGCGCATCGAGGACGCTGACGCCCCCGCCTTCACCCTCACCTTCTGGGTGGACGCGGACGGGATTTAAGTCAATTTCTTCGATCCGGTCGGCATGGTCGGCGGCAAAGTTTGAAAGCCGGACGATGATGTCGATCAAAGCATCGATATCAGCCGGCTCGGTCCCTCGGGCGCCGCTCAGCAACGCCTTAGCTTTTAAGCGTTCGATTAATTCACTGGCTTCGGGCTCCGTAAGGGGCACGGGGGCGAAGACCTTGTCGCCCAATATTTCGACATGAATGCCACCAAGCCCCAGCATCAACAGGGGGCCGAAGGTATCATCGCGGTGAATTCCAAGAATAACTTCGACGCCATCGGCGGCCATCGGCTGGACGAGAACACCGTGGATATCGGCATCCGGGTTATACGCATTAGCTGCATCGATGATCGCCTCATAGGCAGTGGCGACGGCTTGTGCGCCGGTGACATTAATCGCGATGCCCTTTGCTTCAGATTTGTGTGGAATATCCGGGGATTGAATTTTTAACACGACGGGCTTGTTGCTCATCGCCGCGGCGACCACTGCTTCTTCAGCATTTGCCGCCAAACCGCCGCTGCCCGAGCCGATGCCGTAGGCGGCCAACGGTCGCCGCGCCTCATACTCGCATAACACCTCGCCGGCGATCTCAAGGGCCCGAGTGGCGTCGGCGCGATCATATTTCCGGGGCGAGGTGTCGATTGTAGCGGGCTTTAGAAAGTTCTCTCGAAACCGGCGGTAATCGGCCATGGCAGCGATGGTGGCGGGCACATTGCGCATATTCGCGCTCAATGGGATACCGGCCTCACCGCAAAGCGCCTGCACGTCGGGATTGGGCAGGGTATAGGCCCAGAACACGATGGGCTTTTTGGTTTCGCGGCCAACCCGCAGGACCTTGTCACGTTCGCGCTGCCAACCGACGGGATTGCGGGCGGACGTCACCGCGATCACCGCATCGATCTCCGGTGAGCCAGCGATCATTTCACACATTTCCGCATAGCCTTTTTGGCGGATGACCTGCGCGGTGCCGTCAACCGGGTTCTGCGACGTGCCGTAAGCCGGCAAGTGCGGGTCGATGGCAGCGCGGGTTTGGACGTCGAGTTCAGGAACGCTTAGGCAGGCATCGGCGCAGGCATCGGCCATCCAGCCGCCGCCGCCGCCCGATGCGGTAAAAATCCCAACGCGCTTGCCGGCCGGCAGGCGGCCGGCGTAACAGCAAAACCCTTGGGCGAAATCGACCGCCTCATCCTGGTCCTCGATCTCAACGATGCCATAATGGCGGAACATCGCCTGATAGGCGGAAAAATCACCGGCCATCGCCGCCGTATGCGACTGCGCAGCGCGTGCGCCGGCTTCGGTCCGACCTATCTTCGCCGCCATCAAGGGCTTGCCTGCCCGCAACGCTTTTTCGGCGACGGTGATGAACAACTTCGGTGTCTTGATATCTTCCATGAACATGATGATCGCTGACGTCGCGTCATCATCGAGCAGATAGTCCACCACCTGTAGGCTTTCGACACAGACCTCATTGCCGGTCGTGACGATATGGCTGAATGCCAATTCCTTGGGCCGGCCCCGGTCATAAAACGAATAGCCGACGCCACCGCTCTGGGCGACCACGGCAAGGTGGCGTTTCCTGTCTCCGGCTGGGACCAAGGGCGTGTCATCAAGTTCCATGGCCGGACTGAAGGTCATGCAAAGCTTTGCGGCAAGGTTTGAAAACCCTTCCGAGTTCGGGCCAGCGACAATCATGTCGTGGGCGCGGGAAATGTCGCGAATACGATCTTGCAGGGCATTTCCGTGTTCGCCCGGTTCTTCGGCGAATCCCGATGCCAAGATCAGCACGGCTTTGATGCCGGCCTGGCCGCAACGTTCCAATTCATCCGGCACCGCGTCCGCGGGAATGATCAGGGCGGCAAGATCGACGGGTTCGGGAACCGCGTCGATGGAGGGGTAAGCTTTCAAGCCCTGGACGACATCATGGTTGCGGTTGACCGGATACAAGCGCCCGGTGAAATCGTGCATCTTGAGGATGTTCAAAATGCGCCCACGCAGAATGTTGGTGTCTTCGGCGGCGCCGATAAGGGCGACCGTGGTGGGTTTAAGGAGGGCGGAGAGATCAGGCAAGATGGTCTCCTGTGCCGGTCTCAACGAAGCCCGAGGCCGCGCGCGATGATGCCGCGCAAAACCTCCGTAGTGCCGCCTTGGATGGTCAGCTTTGGCGCAATCACTAGGGCATGGCGGAGCAGTTCATCGAAGGCGACGCGGTTGCCGGCGTCTGATCCGCTGAACGCCGCTAGATCACGGGCTTTCGACGGCAGCGCCTGTTGCCAAAGCGTGCCCAGGTCCTTGACGATGGAGCCTTCCAGGACGGGTTCCTTGCCGGCTTGCAGCATGCCGTTTACCGATACCGACATGCGCCGGAGCGTGTGTAGTTGCGCGACCAGCCTGCCGATACCTTCGGCGCTTCGGGTATCGGGATTGTCGCCAACGGCGCGGACCAATTCGACCAGCACGTAAAAAGTTTCAAGGAAACGCTCCGGTCCGCTGCGCTCGTAAGCCAGCTCACTGGTCGCTTGTTTCCACGCACCGTCAATCTCGCCCAGCACGTGATCAGCGGGCACTTTGCAATCGGTGAAGACGACTTCATTGAACTCACTGCCACCGGCCATTGAGACAATGGGATTAACGTCAATGCCGGGCCAGGTCATATCGATCAGAAACTGGCTGAGCCCATGGCGGCGGTTGTCCTCGGTCGGCGCCGAGGTCCGGAACAGGCCAATCATGTAATCGGCGTTTTGTGCGTTGGTGGTCCAAATTTTGGTGCCGTTGAGGCGCCAATCGGTATCGGCTTTCTCCGCCTTCGCCTTGGCGGCGAACAAATCCGAGCCTGAGTTTGGCTCGCTCATACCGATACAAAAGCAGCACTCGCCGCGCGTGATGCGCGGCAGAATATCCATTTTGATCTCTTCGGGGGCGTATTTCAGAAGCACCGGGCCGGATTGCCGATCCGCTGTAAAGTGCGCGCGCACCGGCGCGCTAACGGCACGAAACTCTTCGGTGACGACGTAGCGTTCCAGGAAACTTCGTTCCTGGCCGCCGTATTCTTTCGGCCAGGTCATGCCGATCCAACCCTTGGCGCCGACGCGGCGGCTGAACTCAACATCGTGCCCATCACTCATCGGTGACGCGTCGGGGTCGAAAGTTCCAGCCGCTACCTCGTCGCTTAGAAAATCCCGGACCTCACGTCTAAGCGCCTCGGCATCGGCGGGCAGGCGAACCGGATCAAATTGAATGGGAGAACTCATGACCGGATTCTCATCGCGATGCCACCATGGGCCAAAGCTGGTCGGCGCCGTTGGCGGCAACCAGGGCGCCCAAGCCCACCGCCCATTCGCTTTCCGACCCGAAATCGTCGCGCCAGGCCCACAGGCGTCGGGTAAATCGGTGCAGGATGTGTTCGTCGGTAAAGCCAATAGCGCCGTGCACTTGATGGGCGATGGCGGCGCCTTCGCCAGCTGCCTCGCCGGCGCGGGTTTTCGCCGCCGCGACCTCAAAGAATACGGCTTCATTAAAGTTATCCGCGTGATGGATGGAATCAGCTGCGGATCCGGCGGCGGCGACTGCGGCGGCGGTCTCGCCTGCCAATTGCGCTAGATTGTGCTGAACTGCCTGAAACTTGGCGATCGGCCGACCGAAGGCGACGCGTTCCCCGGCATAGTCAACGGCCAGCTCCAAAATGCCTTGCAAGGCGCCGGCCATCTGCGTGGCGCGTGCGGCGGCACCCATGAGCATCAGCGTCTCATTTGCAATGCCGGCGGGCGCTGGCGCCAGAGCTGCCGGTGCGGCGCCGTCAAATCGCACGTTGCCTTGCGGATCGCCGCCGATGCCCATGGCTGTCTCAATATTGCATGCGGCCGCGTCAATCTGGATCACCGCCGCCCCGTCTGGCGTCTCCGCCAAGGCGACGAAATGATCAACGCCGCTGGCAAACGGCACCGCCTCGGCACGGCCCGCCAATTTGCCGTCCGTCAGGCGAAGCGGATTGGCGCGACTTGAAAGGGCCAGAGACATCGCGCCTTGGGGAACTTGTAAATTGGCTTTTGACAATGCCCAGCCCGCCAACAAGGTTTCCGCGAGGGGAACTGCCACGGCAAAACGCCCGGCGGTTTGGAGAATATCGAAGCCATCGGATATGTCCGCGCCCGCCCCACCGAGGTCATCGGGCACCCAAGCCAAAGTCAGACCAGATTCCTCAAGTGCCGCCCAAAGGGGCTCCCGCCAAGCGTCGTCTGGCGCGTTGTTCAGGGTCTGCGGATCACCCAATTCCTGGAATATCCGGGCCGTCGCATCGATAATAATATTGTCGGTTTCGGTCATTGCCGCCGGTCAAACTGCTTCGATCGGCGGCAAACATAGCCCGCCACCGTCCATAGTGAAATCCCATTTGGGGAATTCGCGAGCGCCGGGGCAAAGAAAGCGCCCGGTGAAAGGGAACCACCGGGCGCTATCGCAGGGTCGAGGGAGGGAGAAAGTGTTGTTTTTAGGGTTTGATCAAAAAGCCTTGGAGCAACGGCGCGGGTGCTCATAGCAGGTCTGTGCCAGCTCGCGACGACGCTTTTCCCAGGCCCGTTTATTCGAACGCTTGTTACGTTTCATGTGGCGCTTGCCGCCGTGGTTACGGTCAACATAGACATGCTTCACGATGACCTTGTGGCGGTGCACGACAACTTTGCGTTTCGCCGTGCGCGGCGCGGCATAGACCGGCTCGTAACGGGGCTCGTAACGGGGCTCATAACGCGGCTCGTAACGTGACTGGTAAACTGGCTCATAAACCGGCTCATAAACCGGGCCGCGAACAGTTTCATAGCGTCCGGAACGGGGCTGCGCCAATTCGTGGCCGATGAGACATCTGCCGTGAAGCGATTTCCTCCATGGCGTTTGCGGTGCCGGCGAGGGTCGCTGCCGCCAGGGCGATGCCCAGCCCGGTCCGTGTGATGATCGAGCGTAGAGATATTTTGGTCTTGGTCGTCATGGGTTTTCTCCTTTGGTTCATTCAGTAAAGTGTATATGCACGTAACAAATTAAAAAAACTCACTAATCATGGATTTCCGCGACCAAATTATCGAGGCCGCCCATGAGGTTCTGCCATTCAGGTATTCCAAAAGATTCCGCAAGCCGGGTTTGCACGGCGCGCCAATGGGGCTCGGCATCCGTTAAACGCCGCCGGCCTTGGGCCGTAATTTCAACCCGGCGTTGACGTTTGTCCGCGCCTTCCGTGGTGGCGACCAGCTTTTGTGCCAGCAAGGGGCGCAAGTTGCGGGTTAATGTTGTCCGGTCCATGCCCAAGGCATTGGCAAGCTGCGTCATCGGCACCGATCCAATGGCGTCCAGCATCGCCAGTATCGGCATCTGTGTGGCGCGCAACCCGGTCGGCTTTAAAGCCTCGTCATACAACTGCGTCACGGCACGTGCGGCGCGGCGTAAGTTGAAGCACGTGCAGTTTTTTGGTTCGGTCAAATCCATCTCTTGAACATCCGGTTAAGCATCATATAAGTGTATATACACATAAAATATAAGAGCGTCAACCCATAAGACCAATATCTTATTTCGGCGACGGGTGTGGGTTCAGGCGGCGGCGCCCAGCAAGAGTGATTCCAGGCCGGCTTCAGATTTCATCACATCGGCCAGACCATCGAGACTGTGATGGATGGCATCGGCCAGGGCCTTAGGCCCACCGAATTGTTCCAGCACGTCGGGGGGCAGGAACTTGATCATTAAGGCGGCTGTCCCCGGCGGCAAGCCGGCGAAGTGCACACTGACGATGCCGTGGTCGCGCAGCATCAGCATGGCCAGACCGGCCGTGGCTTCGTAGGGGACACAGGGTGCGTCGGTCAGGCCGGCGCGTTCCATTGCCATTTCCAAGATATCATCGGCCATCAACTGAATGATAACAGGGGTTTCCAAAACCCGGTTGTCGCCCAATCGTTCCTTCAGGCAAACGCCAACTTTCTTGGTAACAGTGACGCGCTCGCGGACTGTATCGGGGCTGTAGTTGCGCAGGCTTTCCACGACTGCCGGATACAACATCTGGCGCGCCTCGACGCCCATCTCATAAGCGCGCGCCCGGATTTTTTTGACGATGTCCTTGTCGCCGCCCAAAAGGCCCAGGCGCGGGCCGGTGGTGCCGTATTTGTCCATACCGGTGGCGCCGACATCGACACCAAGCTCAAGCATTTTCGGTTGATCAAAACACGCCGGGCCGACGCGCGCGCCGCCAGCATCATCGACGATGATTTTCGCGCCGCGGGATTTGGCGATGGAGACGATCTCCCGGATGTCGGCTTCCGGCAAAATTTCATAACTGACGGAGAGGCGTGTCACGAACACAACATCGACGTTTTCCGCCTCGGCCATGGCCTCTTTGAATGCGCCCAACCCCGTGGTGTCGGTGAACGCGCCACCGCCGTGGGCGACGGCGCGGCGGACGGCGGGATGGCTGAAAGTCGGCGAGACGCCAATAACGGTGTCGCCTTCGTTGATCATAACGTCGGCCGCCGTCAGCAGGGCCGCGGTCAGGCGATTGAAAACAAAAACGTCGTGGCGCGCCGGGTCACCGCCCAAATGTTCAAGACCCAGTTCGGTGACATCATCGGTGAACAACGCAGACGCGATTTCGTCGTCCATGATCGAGAGATCAATTTCATCAAGTTGAAGATTCCTCTCCAATCCGCTCAATAAATAGACCGAGGCCTCACCCAATTCAGCCCGCCGCCGGCGAATGTGTTCCCATGCGACCTTCAGTTTGACGATGTCATCGGCGGTGGCCGGCAAAATTTGTCCGCGCGCATAGGATAAATCCGGCGCAAAGGAATTTCCAAATCGATCTTTTTGCATGGGCTTCAAAAGCTCCTATTCATGGGCCGGCACGAAATGGCCATCCCGTCTAATTTGCGTCGTCTTCAATTCCGCTCTCTCCGTCACCATCACTATCACTATCACCATCGTGCATCCAGGCCTTGGTGAAATCTTCGATGGTAGCGATGGCCGGTGCCGCCGCCGGGGCATTCATTTCGGCACGCAGATGAATGATCACCAGGGTTAGCGCACTCAAGGCCACTTGATCGTTATTGCGGCGGGCTTCTTTATGCAGACCCTTGTAGTCATAGTGCGCGCGCTTCAAATCAATCTCGGCCGTACCGTAGCGCGCATGGGCGCGGGCGATGTGCTCGACGACCATCTCGGCCATTTCGCGCAGCCGCGGCCCCGTGTAGGTTTGCATCGATTGTTCAATAATCAACGGGGCATCGCTGTTGAGCTGTTTCGCCTCGCGTTTTTTCTTGTCGCCGAATAGGCCGAAAATCATCTTTGCCTCCAACTTGGCTCGGGACCGGCCATGCGATACGGTCGGGTCCCGCATCGAACAAGGCTCATGACGAGAGGTCAACCGAAATGCCCATTCAACGTTATCGCCCCGACTACCGAAAACTCTCCGACGGCGGGCTTGCGCCCTGGCGCGACATCCCGCCGGCCATTGTATCAGATATGATGAACCGCACCCAGGTGATGGACGGCAAGATCAAGCCTGTTCAGGACGGCATGAAGTTATGCGGCCAGGCCCGCACCGTCACCGCCATGGTCGGCGACAACGGCGCTATCCACATGGCCATCGGATTGTGTGAGCCGGGCGAAATTCTGGTTGTCGATGCGGGCGGCTTTATCGGCACCGCCATTTGGGGTGGTATCATGACCCGCGCCGCTATGCAGCGCGGCGTCGGCGGGCTGGTGGTTGACGGCGCCGTGCGCGATGTCGCCGAAATCCGCGAGTTCGGATTTCAAACATTTTCCGCCGGGATTGTACCGGCGGGACCGCACAAGGGGTTCGGCGGGGTTATTGACGGCACCATCGCGTGCGCCGGATGCCCGGTCCGTTCGGGTGATTTGATCATCGGTGATGATGATGGGGTCGCCGTAGTGCCGTTGGAACGCGCCGAAGCGTTGCTCACGGCGTCTCAGGAAAAGCTGGCGCAGGAAGAAGCCACCAATGCGCAGACGGCCGAAGGCGACTTGCCCGGCGACCGGCTCGGGTTGCCGGAAGCCGAATGGCTGGATTGACGACTAAGTTTTAAGGGTTTCGATAATCCAGGGTTCGGCTTCTGCCGCCGCGACCCAGGCCTGCATGTCGGGCCAGTTCCAAACCGCGTCGGCATAGGCTTGGCAATCATCGGGCAAGGCAATGCCATATGTCCTAAACCGGCTGACCACGGGGGCGTACATGGCGTCGGCAATAGTGAAAGTGCCGAACAGGAAGGGACCTTCCGTGCCGGCATTGGCCAGGCATTCGGACCAGATTTCAATGATCCGCGCGATATCCGCTTCAACGCCTTCGCCCCGGCCCTCACCCGGATAATTGTTGCGCATGTCCATGGGCATGTGTGTCCTGAGCGCCGCGAAGCCTGAATGCATCTCGGCGCTGACTGCGCGGGCCCGCGCGCGGACGGTGCGATCCGTTGGCCAGAGCTGAGATTGCGGGCATGTTTCCGCCAGATACTCACCGATGGCCAGGGAATCCCATATGGTTTTTGACCGTCATGTTTCAGGATCGGCACCTGGCCGGCGGTGGAATGGGAGAGGATGCGATCTTTAAATCCGTCAATATCGAGTTGGATCAGTTCTTCGTCGAATTCGACGCCGGTGCGGCTGAGCATCAACCAGCCACGCAAAGACCACGACGAATAATTTTTGTTGCCGATGATGATTTTCATGATTGATATCCTGGCCTGAAGATCTGATCCAAATGGGGCGCGGACGTTGATAATAGGGCGGCGAGCCGTTAAGCAAGATTTATGATGCATTGTTTTATTGAACAAGATGCGCAGGCCGTACCTGTCGAATTGATCCCGGCGTCGGATTTCGATGGATGGATCACCGATCAGCCTGAGGATTTGCGAAACTGGGCAGCCAGTACCGGTTTCACCGGCAAGGCCGGGTCGGTCTCTTTAATTGCGGGGGCTGACGGTGCCTTGGCACGGGTCTTGTTCGCACACGCGACAGACCCGGGAATATGGGATTGGGCGCCGTTGCCCGCTGAATTGCCGGACGGCACCTATAGGATTGAAGGTGAGGCTAAGCCTGCGGACCTGAACGATTTGGCGCTGGCGTGGGGCATGAATGCCTACGCATTCATTCGCTACAAATCCGAAGACAAGCCAAAGGACAGCACGGGTCCGGTTCTTGTGTGGCCCGAAGATTGTGATCGCGATGGTGTCGTCAGTACAGCCGAAGCCACCAACCTTGTCCGCGATTTAATTAATACGCCGGCATCCGACATGGGGCCGCCTGAACTGGCGGCGGCAGCGGCCGACTTGGCGTCGTCGCATGAAGCCGAGTATTCGGTGATTGAAGGCGACGACCTGTTGGACCAGAATTTTCCGGCCATTCATGCCGTCGGCCGGGCCCATGACCGCGCGCCTCGGTTGATCGATATCCGTTGGGGGGCATCCGATGCGCCGAAGGTGACGTTGGTCGGCAAGGGGGTCTGTTTCGACACCGGCGGCCTTGATATCAAGTCCACTGCCGGAATGAAATTGATGAAGAAGGACATGGGCGGCGCAGCCCACGTGCTGGGCATTGCCGCCATGGTCATGGACGCGGCGCTGCCCATCCGGTTGCGGGTGTTGGTGCCGGCGGTGGAAAATTCAATCAGCGCCAACGCCATGCGGCCGGGCGATGTTGTTCCTACCCGCCACGGCCAAACCATTGAGATCGGCAACACGGATGCCGAGGGCAGGGTCATTCTAGCGGATGCACTTTTCGAGGCCGCCTCCGAGGCGCCCGAGTTGATTGTTGATTTCGCCACACTGACAGGCGCCGCACGGGTAGCCTTAGGCACTGATTTGCCGGCTCTATTTTGCAATGACGACATCTTTGCCACCGCTTTGCTTGAAGCCTCAACAGCGGTCGGTGATCCGTTGTGGCGGATGCCGCTTTGGGCCGGTTACGATAAGCAGGTGAACGGCAAAATCGCCGATCTGACCAATGCGCCGGAAGGCGGTTATGGCGGCGCCATTACGGCGGCATTGTTTCTACAGCGGTTCGTTACCGAGCCGATATCCTGGGCGCATATCGATGTGATGGCTTGGAATATCGCGCAGCGACCGGGCCGGCCCGAAGGCGGCGAAGCCATGGGGGTGCGGGCTGTATTCGAAGCCCTCAGGGCTCGTTTCGCGCCATAAGTACACTGTTTCTTGTTGCGGCAACGATTTAAATGACCTAGAGATTACGCTAGCGAAACAATAGCGGCGCGGGTGATATCCGTGACGGAGACGGTAGGCCAAGCAGTCCCATGAGCGGCATTCAACTCAACGAATTGCAAGCCCTTGATATCTGGCGTCGAGCGATTGTCGCCAGTGTGCGTGCCGATGCGCCGGACCTCTCTGCGCGCCAAATGGCACTATTATTAAGTGTTTATCTGACGCCGCCGCCGCACACGGTTCGCGGTCTTGCGCAGTTGATGAAGGTTTCGAAACCGGCAATCACGCGCGCCGTCAATCGGTTGACCGAACTGGAATTGGTCCGGCGCAAGACGGATGAGGCGGACCGCCGTAGCGTGTTCATTCAACGCACGGTACGCGGATCAGTTTTCCTGCGGGAATACGGTGAGCTCATTGTCAGTGCCGCGCTGGGCGAGACAGAAGGCTCCAGCGACGGGTTGCCGCCGCGCTATTAAACTCAAATTCGACTTAAATTGAACCCGGCCGATCTCGGTGGATTTAGTGCGCCGCCTCGGCACCTTGTTGGCGTGGCGTTCGGAAGCGATGCAGGTATGTCGGCAGAATGGCTTCCGCGGCCGTCGGTTCCAAACCTAAAGCCCCGAAGCCCGGAGCGCCGTCCGACGTTACATTGTCGCGCTCCATTAACTTCACTTGATCGGTCGTCAGCAGCGGCTTCGGCAGCAATTGTAAAAATGCGGCCTCCATGGCGGCGATGCCCAGCGGCAGGGGGACGAGCATTTTGCGGCGATCGGTGACCGCCAACAGCAATTCCATTAGCTCCTTGAAGCTGTAGACCTTGGGGCCGCCTAACTCGTAGGTCTGCCCTTTGGTCTCATCCATGCCGATGGCTTTGGTCATGGCGTCGGCGACGTCACCGACAAAGACCGGTTGAAATTTGCACCCGCCGTCTCCAAAAAAATCGATCCCAAAACCGTCTTCGCCGCCCAATGAAATCTTCGGAATGAAAGGCGCACCGATGACCGGCATCACCGGCAAAAACCGCATCATTCCGGCGAACATATTGAAGAAGTTATCCTCGGGTCCGAAAATCACACTCGGTCGGAAAATCGTAGCATCGGGAAAGGCTTCGAGAACCGCGGCTTCGCCAGCCCATTTTGTCCGGGCGTAGTCGGCGGGCGCGTATTGGTCGGCGCCGAGCGCCGACATATGTATCAACCGTTTGACGCCGGCGGCCGCCGCGGCGCGGGCAATGTTAGCGGCGCCGTCCACATGCATGGCCTGAAATGTCCTGGCACCGCTTTCGTAGAGGATCCCGACTAAATTGATCACCACGTCGGCATCGGCAATGGCGGTCGCGACCTGGGCCGGATCGGCGATATTCACCTGCCAGGGCGCGATCTGCCCGACATCGCCGCAGGGTTTCAGATACATGGCTTTCTCAATATCGCGCACGGCGACCCGAATTTCGGCGCCTTCGGCGGCCAGTCGCCTGACAATATGGCGGCCAACGAACCCCGATCCGCCGAATATGGTTACCCGTGTTTTGCCCGTGCGACTATTCATAACCCCTCCTTGAACAGTGCTTTGCCCGTCGCTGTCCTAGTTTCCGATTACATGTCCTGGCGCTAGGCGTCAACTGCGCCACATCTGTGTTGTTTCGGTTGCCTCGCGTATTGACAATACCCCCGACCCCCAATAATGACAGTACAAGTTTCCTGCGAGAGACTGAAATCAATGGCCCAGGTGGCGGAATTGGTAGACGCGCAGGTTTCAGGTACCTGTGGCCGCAAGGTCGTGGAAGTTCGAGTCTTCTCCTGGGCACCATTCCGGCTATAGTTATGATATGGCCGAATGTATTGATTTCGGAAGGTTGAAACAGCAAGGACCGTCTATTGCCAAAGCCCGCGAAGCGAGAGGCAAAATCGATTGAACTGCACAAGGGCGATTTGCCCGTTGGTGTCAGTTTTGGTGACAGCGTTGCCGTTGATACGGAAACCCAAGGGCTTAACCCGCTTCGTGACCGGCTTTGCGTCATTCAACTTTCCGCCGGCGACGGGGTTTGCCATCTGGTGCAATTCGCCGCCGACGATTATGACGCGCCGAATTTGAGGGCGTTGTTGAGCGACACGTCGGTCTCCAAAATATTTCATTTCGCGCGCTTTGATGTGGCGATCATTAAACGCTATCTGGGCGTCAATGTAGCACCGCTTTTTTGCACGAAAATTGCGTCGAAATTGGTCCGCACTTACACCGACCGGCACGGCCTTAAGGACGTGACCCGCGAGTTGTTGAACATTGAACTGTCGAAAGAGCAGCAATCATCAGATTGGGCGGCGGCGGAATTATCGCCCGAACAATTGAAATACGCGGCGGCGGACGTGCTCAATCTTCATGATATCCGTGCGCAGTTGCAAATGATGCTTGAACGTGAAGATCGCATGGCGTTGGCGGAGGCCTGTTTTGAGTTTTTGGCGACCCGCGCCGAGTTGGATTTGGGCGGTTGGTCTGAGACAGATATTTTCGCCCATTGACCGCAGGCTCAAACCGTTGATCCTACCCGGCGCAAAACCCCGGTTTTATTGACCTTTCCGCACCGGCGGCGCATACTTCGAGATGGCCGCAAAAGCTGTCCCAAGTGAACGCCCAGCGGTTATGAATTCCTTAATCCCCGATTCGTTACACTTAAATCGGCGACAGAGTTAACCTTTAGCGTAACGGATCCCAGTTGGGTCAACAGGCATGAGTTCTCCAGCAATTCCCGCCGTCCAAGAGCAGGAAAATACATCGGCGGCGCAATCTGACAGCTCGGCTGACAAATCGGCTGGCAGCTCGGTCGACGACCTGGCAGCCGCGCGCCGCGTTCTTGATGCCGGCGCGACGGCGCTTCGCGCGCTTGCCGACGGCCTGGGTGCGCCGTTCATCGCGGCGCTTGATATTTTGGCGGCAACCAAGGGCCGGGTCATTATCTCCGGCATGGGCAAAAGCGGTCATATTGGAAACAAGATCGCCGCGACCCTGGCGTCAACGGGGACACCGGCTTTTTTCGTTCATCCGGGAGAAGCCTCGCACGGTGATCTTGGCATGATTATGCCGACTGATACCGTGTTCGCTTTGTCGAATTCCGGCGAGACCACGGAATTGGCAGATCTCGTCGCTTATGCGGCTCGGTTTGAAATTCCCCTGATCGGCGTGACGGCTTTCGCCGATAGTGCGCTGGCGCGGGCCGCCGACGTGGCGCTGCAGCTTCCCGACAGCCCCGAGGCCTGCCCCATGGGATTGGCGCCAACAACCTCGACGACGATGATGCTGGCGCTGGGCGATGCCATTGCGGTGGCGCTGTTGGAACGGCGGGGATTTTCGTCGGCGGACTTCAAGATTTTGCATCCGGGCGGAAAACTTGGCCAACGGTTGCTCAAAGTCTCGGACCTTATGCATGCCGTCGAGGAACTTCCTTTGGCGGAACGCAGTTCCGTCATGTCGGACGTTATCGTTTTGATGACCACCAAGAGATTTGGCTGTGCGGGTATCGTTGATGCGGACGGCGCACTTATCGGTGTCATTACCGATGGCGATCTCCGGCGGAATATGGGCGACCGCCTGTTGGCGGAGAGCGCCGGCGACGTGATGACCGGTGGTGCGCGGACCATCGGCCCTGATGCTCTGGCCAGCGAAGCGCTGGCAATCATGAATTCGCTTTCCATTACCAACCTGTTCGTCGTTGAAGACGGCGTGCCTGTGGGCATTGTCCACATTCACGACTGTCTCCGCGCCGGCGTTGCCTGACAGGGAATGCAGTGCCGTGACCACGCCTTCGGAATACAACCCGGTAGCACCGGCGCCTGCGGGGCTGAAGGGCCGCCGAGACCTGGCGGACTCTCTGACAGGTGGCGGCAAACGGGCTCATTCGCGGGTCTACAGCCGTTTTGTCAGCATGATGAAATTCTTGTTGCCGACGGCGGCATTGCTGTTGGTCACCTTGGTGATCGCTTGGCCGCATCTGAATACCGCCGATCTGAAATTTCGTATTGGCTTCGCCGCTTTGAAACTCTCGGACGCTAAGGACCCAAGCATGGTCAATCCGCGCTACGTCGGCACCGACAAGGACAATCAGCCGTTTTCTTTGACAGCCGACCTGGCGCGCAAGCTTGTCGGTTCCGGAAGCAGGGTAGAGCTGGAAATGCCAAAGGCTGATCTGACGACGGAAGATGGAACGTGGCTCGTATTGACGGCGGAAAATGGCATTTATGCGCGCGACCAGGAGAAACTGAACCTGACTGGCAAAGTTAATTTGTTTCATGATTCCGGATATGAGTTTCGGACCGAGCGTGCCGCCATTGACCTGGCAACCGGCGCCGCCACGGGCGACGACCCGGTTGAGGGGCAAGGGCCGTTCGGGCATTTGAATGCCAGTGGGTTTCATTTGGTCGAGCGGGGACGAACCATCCATTTCAAGGGTAAATCGAAACTGACGCTTTACCCCGGTGCGGAGCGGCCCGGCAAATGATGGCAAAACAGACCATGTTAGGGGTGGCGCTGACGATATCTGGATTTCTGCAACTGTCTGCCTACGAAGCCAGAGCTCAGGCGCTCAACTTCGGCGCGTCCGGCGATGCGCCTATTGAGGTGTTTGCCGACAACGGCATTGAGTGGCAACAGGATAATCTGGTGTTTATAGCGCGTGGCAATGCCCGTGCGGTGCGCACTGATGTTACGGTATTCGCCGACGAACTCCGCGCCTACTACCGCGAACAGCAGGGCGGTGGCACGGATATCTGGCGTCTCGATGCCTTGGGTAAAGTCAGAATTAAATCCGCCGATGCGACAACCTATGGCGATCATGCCGTATACAATGTTGATAAGGCCGTGTTGGTGGTGACGGGCAGCAATATTCGTCTGGTCACGGCGACGGATACAATTACGGCCGAGCGGCAGTTAGAGTATTGGGAACAAAAACGCATGGCCGTGGCGCGGGGCGATGCGCTGGCTAAACGTGCCGAAAAGCGGCTGCGCGGCGAGGTCCTCGTGGCTTATTTTCGCGACGACGCCAATGGAAAGAGCAGCGTCCACCGGGTCGAAGCCTTTGATAATGTCAAGGTGATCACACAAAAAGATACCGCGTTAAGCGAGCGGGGAGTCTATAATGTGAAAAGTGGCATTGCGACGCTGGTCGGGTCGGTAAAAATACTTCGTGGCCGCAATGTGCTAAATGGATGTAGTGCCGAGGTCAACTTGAACACAGGCATTAGTCAGATGCATAGTTGCAAGGCGCCCTATGGCGGCGGTAAAACACGGGTCAAGGGGGTTTTGCTGCCGAGGAACTTGAAATCCCGCGGCACAAATAAAAATAAGGACGCGGAAAAACAATGATACTGTTCGTGGCAGGGGATTTATAAAAGCCAATGACAGAGACGACGAATATCGGCGCGCAGAGTGACGGCACGGGATCGGAAACCGATCAAGGACCGAGGCTGGTTGCGGATAACCGTGGCCTGATTGCCCACAATATCGGTAAGCGGTTTAAAAAGCGTCCGGTCGTTCGCGGCATCACATTGGAACTTCAGCGCGGCGAGGTCGTTGGATTGCTAGGCCCCAACGGGGCCGGCAAGACGACGTGTTTTTACATGATCACCGGTTTGATCGCGCCCGATCACGGCAGCATCGTTTTGGATGGCAACGATATTACCGAGCTGCCGATGTACCGGCGCTCGCGTCTTGGCATTGGGTATCTGCCCCAAGAGGCGTCAATCTTCAGAGGATTGACCGTTGAGAACAACATCCGCGCCGTCTTGGAGGTTGTCGAAAAATCACGCGAACGCCGTGAAGCTATTTTGGAGGCGTTGTTAGCGGAATTTTCCATCACGCATTTGCGCCGTACACCGTCGCTGGCGCTGTCGGGCGGTGAGCGCCGGCGTGTCGAGATTGCCCGCGCGTTGGCATCGAACCCTCATTTCGTTCTTCTCGATGAACCGTTCGCGGGTATCGATCCCATTGCCGTCGGTGATATTCGTGACCTGGTCGCGCATCTCAAGGACCGGGGGATCGGTGTTTTGATTACGGATCACAATGTGCGCGAAACATTGGACGTCATCGACCGTGCCTACATCATCCATGACGGCATGCTCTTGATGGAAGGTGCGCCAAGGGACATCGTCGGCAATGAGGATGTCCGGCGCGTATATCTGGGTGATCGCTTCAGTCTTTAATTTATCGGCTCGGATGATGCGATGGTATTAGCGCCACGCCTCGATCAACGCCAGTCGCAGTCGCTTGTGATGACGCCGCAACTCCAGCAGGCGATCAAGTTACTGCAATTATCGAACATTGAATTGACCGCCTTCGTCGAGGAAGAGCTGCAACAGAACCCTATGCTTGAGCGCGATGAGGGCGATCGCCGCGGTGAGGAAGGTGATGTACCCGACGTTCATCCCGATGAAATGCGGGACGAAGGGGACACTGATCCGGCTGCATTGGAGGATATCGATTTTGATACGGCGCCGCCGGCGGAGATATCCGCCGAGGCGGAACTGGATGTGGATTATGAGAACACATACACCTCCAATGCCACGGCCGATGATCCCGCGTCCGCTGCCGACGAGCAATCTTACAGCGAGACGCCGGCTTTTTCCGAACCGTCGTATTCATCAAGCGGCGGCGGTTTCGATGTATCTGCGCCGGACCTTGAGCAAACCTTGTCGGAATTGCCGTCGTTGCGCGAACATCTACTGGAACAGCTGTCTATCGAAATTGAGGACAGCGGGGACCGATTGATCGGATTGCATTTGATCGATCATTTGGATGATACCGGGTACCTCGGTGGGGATATCGAAGACATATCTGTGATGCTGGGGTGTGGGCCTTCGCGGGTTGGCGAGATTTTGGTGAAACTCCAGGATTTCGATCCGCCCGGGATATTTGCGCGGGACTTGAAGGAATGCCTGGCGCTTCAGCTTAAGGACCGCGACCGCCTTGACCCCTGCATGGCGACGTTCTTGGAGCATCTCGATTTGTTGGCGGCCCGGGAATACAAAAAGCTGGAGAATGTGTGCCAATGTGATTCTGAGGATCTTGAGGAAATGATCGCCGAGATTAGAACCTTGGATCCCAAGCCCGCGCTGGCGTTTGATCAAGATATCACCCAGCCAATTACCCCTGATGTCTTGATGCGTGCGCAACCGGGGGGCGGATGGATCATCGAGTTGAACAGTGCCTCTTTGCCCAAAGTTCTGGTTAACAATCAATACCACGCCCGCATCAAGGCTGATGCTCGGAGCAAGGATGACCGTCAATATATTGCCGAGCAATTTCAGACCGCCAGTTGGCTGGTCAAGGCGCTGCACCAGCGCGCGACGACGATCATGAAAGTGTCGTTGGAATTGGTGAAACAACAGGAAATGTTTTTCACCCACGGCGTTCAACACTTAAAGCCGCTGGTATTGCGCGATATCGCTGATGCGATTGAGATGCATGAAAGTACCGTCAGCCGCGTCACCTCGAACAAATATATGGCGACGCCCAGGGGCATTTATGAGCTTAAATATTTTTTCACGCCGGGAATTGCCTCGACGCTTGGCGGGGATGCGCATTCCGCCGAGGCCGTTCGCCACCGGATAAAAGCCTTGATTGATCAAGAATTACCGAAAAAAATTCTCTCCGATGACAAAATCGTCCAGCTTCTTCAGGCCGACGGGGTCGATATTGCACGGCGAACTGTGGCTAAATACCGCGAATCTCTGCGGATTCCATCGTCTGTGCAGCGTCGGCGGGATAAAGCGGTCCTGACCTAATCTGATTGAATTTTCAAGGTAGAAAATGGTTTTTTTCCGGTGTATTGACTTGGGTAGGCTTGGAGCCTAGGTTCCTGGCCTTCGCCCACCCTTGGGGGAAATTGAATTCATTGAAGGTGGGCATTCCGGCACCAACGCCAATATTTGAGCGACCGGAAAATTTGAGTTCCGAGATCAGAAAACGGGACAGATTGACAAATGGATATATCCGTCAGAGGCAAGAATTTGGACGTCGGTGACGCCCTGAGAACCCACGCCGAAGGACATCTCGGAAATGTCGTTGGCAAATATTTCAATCACGCCATCGATGCGACCGTCGTATTTTCGCGCGAAGGGCAAAGCATGTCCACCGACATCTCTGTGCACCCGGGACCTCGCGGCCTGGTGGTTCAAAGCAGCGCCGAGGCGGCGGACGCGTATGCCGCTTTCGATGGCGCCTTGGAGCGCGTCGGCAAACAGTTGCGCCGTTACAAGCGCCGGCTGGCCAATCACCACAAGGCGCGCCCCCAAGATACCTTGGCGGCACAGCAATATGTCATCCAGCCGGATGACGAAAATGAAGAGATTCCGGAAGACGCGCAGCCGGCGATTATCGCTGAGATGGAAACCCATGTTGCGACATTAACGGTCAGCGAAGCCGTCATGCGGATGGACTTGGGTGATTTGCCGGTGGTGATGTTCACCAACAGCGCGAATGGCGTTTTGAATGTTGTCTATCGCCGTGCCGATGGGAATATTGGATGGATTGACCCTGCCAATGCGACCGGTTAAGTCCGCTTCAGGTCACGTGAGCATAATGGATAGGTACTGATATGGAGATCAATGATCTCATTTCATCTGGCCAGGTTGTTGCAAATCTACACGCGACCAGCAAAAAACAGGTGTTGCAGGAACTTTCGCGCCGCACGGCGGATATCACCGGCCTGCACGAGCGCGCCATATTCGACACCTTGATGGAGCGCGAACGCCTTGGCACCACGGGGGTCGGCAACGGGATCGCCATCCCGCATGGCAAATTGCCCGATATCGACCGCCTCTATGGATTGTTTGCCCGCCTCGAGCAACCGGTCGACTTCCAAGCGATTGATGAGCGCCCGGTGGACCTGATATTCCTGTTGTTGGCACCGGAATCAGCCGGCGCCGATCATCTCAAGGCCTTGGCCAAGGTTTCCAGATTGCTGCGCGATGGCGCGACGTGTGAAAAGTTGCGCGGTACGGATACCGGCGAAGCGCTCTATGCCATCCTGACTGGCAGCGTCGAACACGAAGCGGCTTAGGCACGCGGCCAGCGCTTTCGACCACCAAAAATGAATACCGTTTAATTCAAGCGTCGTGGCGCGCGCACCCTGGCTAGTGCGCGTCGACGGGCACCATTTCGTTTTGCACGATAATCGCGGCGGCGATGTCGCGGCTCGGCGCCGCAGCCATGGGCTCGCCATCGGCGGCATGGATGGCGAAGACTGTGTCACCGTCCAGGATCTCACGTTTTATGTAGGCGACTTCATCCATCCCCCATTGGGCAAGGCTTCCGGCGTGGGTGGCCGGCAGAGGGGGCTCAATAGCATTTGATGTTAAATCATTGGTCATCGGGAAACTCCTATTTGACGGGCTTCGCTGAAGCGACAGCCGGTGGTCGGATTTCAATGGCTTAGGTTAATCGGTATCGACATCGATGGTTTTCGGTGAATTTTTCTGGCTACCGCTGGTTATCGAAACTGTGCGGACTTCGGGTTCCGGGACAATGCGCTGCAAGGCCACGTGCAACAAACCGTCGTCCAGATCAGCACCACTCACCTCAATGCCTTCGGCCAGAACAAAGCTGCGCTGGAACTGGCGTGCTGCAATGCCGCGGTGAATAAAAATGCGGTCGGTCTCGTCTTCTTCGATCTGGCGGCCCCGAATGATCAGTTGATTGTCTTCGATGGTGACGCTCAAATCATCCATGGAGAACCCCGCGACCGCGAGCGTGATTCTGAGCCCGTTCTCGCCGATTTGTTCGATGTTGTAAGGCGGGTAGCCTTCCGCCGACGCGCGCGACGCGCGGTCCAGCATTTGTTCAAGATGTTCGAAACCCAACAACAATGGGCTGTTAAAGGCGGTCATCCGCGCCATGTCGTGCTCCTCTTGTTTGCGAGCGAGTACGTAGTGATTGGCCCTTCCCGAGAAGGCGCCGGTTGAGCCGCCACCGCATTGCATGACCGCCCAATACTCTACAATTTGGAAGAAAATTCGCCGAAGTCAACGGCCACGGGGTAAATTGTCGGGCAAATTGCCAAGTCAATCACCCAGGAATTCGGCACGCGACGGCACTGCGAGCCTATTGCTCCTCGCGCTTTTTCTTCTGCTCTTCCTTGACGATATCCAACTCAATTTCCTTGATGCCCTGACACCCGTTAATGGTTGCGAACGGCCGGCGGCTGATGCCGTCGCCGCCACCCATGCGGACAAGGCCGGGCTCAATATGGATTGATCTTACCGTTGTCTCGCCCAGGCGCTCGTTGATGCGGCCGATGAGGCGCTCGGCGACGCCGGTCAGCACCAGTTTTCCTTTTCGGGTTGGGATGGGCTCGATGGAAAGCACGCTCAAGATGGCATCTCGAATCCGCGGTACCTTGCGGCAAATGGCGCCGACTTCCTTACGCACGTCCGCTTCGAAAAACATGGTGATGGCGCTGACCGATTGATAGCGATGCTTGATCGGCACCATCATGGCGCGCATCTGCACGTGAGACGGCAGCGCAAAGCGATCACGCAGCGACATTTCCTTCTTTTTCTCGGGCTTCTTCTCGGCGGTCCATGCCTCATGCGGGCCAATAGCCGTGCCGATCCCCATCAAACTGAGAAACATTGCCACCAGTGCCGCGCGGCCCCAGAACCTCATGCGCCAACTCCCAATGCTTAAGGCTGTCGTTATCTCAAGATACTCGCACCAAAGCCTTAAGGGTTTATGTCAGGCGCATCTATATAAGGCCGGACCTCTCTTTGTGTCGTCTGGGCGCCGATGGTTCAGATTATTTTTTCGGCCTCGGCCCAAGCCAGCGTCTGATCGAGCGTTTTGGCGAACCGCGTCATCATTTCGCCGATGGTTTCTTTGTCGATGATCAACGGCGGGCAGAACCCAATGGAATCGCCCATGGCACGGATCAACAGGCCGTTCTCTTCGGCGAGCGCCTGAATTTTCGGCCCGACCTTGGCTCTGGGCTCGAAGGCCTCCTTGGTCGCCTTGTCGGCCACCACTTCAACGCCAGCGATGAGGCCGACACCGCGCACCTCACCAACCAACGGATGATCGGCGAAAGCCCGCAGCCCATCTTGCAATGCCGGCGCAACGTTTCGCACTTGGCCGACGATGTCGCGCTCTTCATATATCTTCAGGGTCTCCACCGCGACGGCCGCCGGTACCGGGTGGCCGGAATAGGTGTAGCCGTGGCTGAAGCCGCCCAAATCGCCGCTTTGGTCACGGATTCCTTCGTAAATCTTTTCACTGACCAAGACCGCTGAAATCGGCAGATACGATGACGACAGCGCCTTCGCGCAGGTCAGCAAGTCCGGTTTGATCCCGAAGGTCTGCGCGCCCCACATATTGCCGGTCCGCCCGAACCCGCAAATCACTTCGTCGGACACCATCAAGACGTCATACTTCTTCAGAATCGCTTGAACCTTCTCAAAATAAGTCACCGCCGGCACCAACACACCGCCGGCGCCCATGACGGGCTCGGCGAAGAAGGCGGCGACCGTGTCCGGGCCTTCGTCCAGGATTAGTTTTTCCAGATTATCGGCGCAGCGCGTGGCGAAATCCTCTTCGGTCTCACCATCCTCGCCGAAGCGGTAATAGTGGGGGCAATCGGTGCGCAGCACACGGTCGGTGACCGGCAAGTCGAACGCTTTGTGCATGCGATCAAGCCCGGTCAAACTGGCCGAGGCGATGCCGGTGCCGTGGTAGGCGTTGACCCGCGCGATAATCTTTTTCTTTTCCGGCTTGTCGATGGCGTTGTGATAACACCAGACCAACTTGATCGCCGTGTCGATGGCTTCCGAGCCGGAATTTTGGAACACCGCCTTGGTCAGGCCGTCGGGTGCGATGCCCACCAGGCGCTCTGACAGATCAATAACCGGCGGCGCCGTCTTGTGGCCAAAGGTGTGATAATAGGGCAGTTCCTGGAGCTGTTTGGTCGCGGCATCGACAAGGCGCTGTTCGCCAAAGCCAAGCGATACGGACCACAAGCCTGCCAAACCCTCGATGAATTCTTTGCCGTCGTCGTCATAGACGTGCACGCCGTCGCCTTTGGAAATAATTTTCGGCCCTTTTTCTTCGTGCGCCTTGAGGTCCGTCTGGCCGTGGATGTGATAGGCGATGTCCCGCGCTTCGGCGGAATTGGGTGCGATGGGCATAAAAGTTCTCCGGTTGTCTGGGATGGATCGGGGCAGTTGCGCCGAGCCCTTGGCTGTAACTTATAGGCCGCGCGCCGGGCGTCCAAGCCCTTTACGTCTTGCCCGTCCAAGCCTTTTACGGCTCGGCCATCCAGGCTTTTACGCCCCGGCCACCCAGGCCTTTACGTCTAAGGGTTTATTGCAGCCTCGGACAAGAAATTGTGAACCCCAGGATCAAAACCCGGTGCTATGATGTCCTACCTTTTCGGGTTGGGCCTTTTGAGGTCGAAAAGACCTGCTGAATGAAAAACAATAAATTCAATACAATATGGGGAGGCGATAATGGCGCACTGGATACGTTTTGAGCATGAAGGCCGAATGGACTTCGGGACGCTCGACGGCGAGATGATCACCATCCACGGCGGCGATATGTTCGCCGGCGCTGCTGCCACTGATGAGACGGTTGCCCTGGACGCGGTCAAGGTGCTGACGCCCTGCGTGCCCGGCAAGATGCCCGCACTTTGGAACAATTACCACATGATGGCCGACAAAGTGGGCAACGCCAAACCGACCCATCCGTTGTACTTTTTCAAACCCCCAAGCTCGTTCATCGGCACGGGTGAAACCATCCACCGCCCGAAAGGCTACGACGGCCGGGTCGTCTATGAGGGCGAGATCGGCATTGTCGTCGGCAAGACATGTCGCTGCGTCGATGAGGCGGAGGCCGCGGACGCGATCTTCGGCTACACGTGTATCAACGATATCACCGCTGCCGACATCATCGGCGAGGACGAAAGCTTCGCCCAATGGACGCGCTCAAAAGGCTTCGACGGGTTCGGTGTGTTCGGCCCGGTGATCGCCGACGACGTGGACCCGGGAACTTTAAGCGTGCGGACCATCATCAACGGCGATGAGCGCCAGAATTATCCGGTCAGCGACATGATCTTAGCGCCGGCCAAGGTCGTCAGCTTGCTCAGTTGGGATTTAACGCTAGAAGCCGGTGACGTGATCTGCTGCGGCACCAACGTCGGGGTCGGGACCATGAAGGAGCCTGTGAACACCATGGAAATCATCATCGACGGGATCGGCACGTTGGCCAATACATTCGAGAATTAAACACGCGCCCGGTGGGGGCCGGACGCATGAATGGGAGGACGACATGAAAATCTGTATTGTAGGCGCCGGCGCGATCGGTGGATTGATGGGCGCCAAATTGGCGCTCGCAGGAGAAGAAATCACGGTCGTTGACCAGGGTGTCCACCTGGACGCCATCCGCCAAAACGGCCTGAAACTGATTTGGGAGGACGGCAGCGAGCACGCGGCCCAAGTTGCCAACGCCGTCGACAACGTCCGGGACGCCGGGCCCCAAGACCTCGTCGTCCTCGCCCTGAAGGCGCATTATTTCGATCAGGTGGCGAAAGACATCGGTCATTTGATGCATGACAACACGATGATCGTCACCGCCCAGAACGGCATTCCCTGGTGGTATTTCCACAAACTCGGTGGCCCCCACGACGGCCATCGGCTGGACTCGTTGGACCCCGACAAAGTTCTGGAAAAGAACATCGATTCCAACCGGATCATCGGCTGCGTCGTCTACCCCGCCGCCGACGTGCCGGAACCCGGCGTCATCCATCACGTCGAAGGCGACCGGTTCCCAGTCGGCGAACTGGACGGCTCGGCGACCGAACGCGTGCAATTGCTGCACGACACCTTCGTCAACTGTGGTTTCCGTTCGCGTATCTTGGATGACATCCGATCCGAGATCTGGCTCAAGGCCTGGGGGAATCTCTCGTTCAACCCGATCAGCGCGCTCACCCACGCGACGCTGGAAGAGATCTGCCGGTTCAAGGAAACCCGAAGCCTCGCCGCTCAAATGATGGCCGAATCCCAAGCCGCCGCCGAAAAACTCGGTGTCACCTTCCGCCACACCATTGAGAAACGCATCGCCGGCGCCGAAAGCGTCGGCGCGCATAAGACGTCCATGCTCCAAGACGTCGAGGTGGGGCGCTCGCTCGAAATCGAAGCCCTCATCGGCGCGGTGCTGGAAATGGCGGCGCTGACCGACACCCCGGCGCCGGCGATCCAATCGGTCTACGCCTGCGTCAAACTCCTGAACCGGCAAATGATCACGCAGAATGCGGGAGTGAGGCTGGCGGCGGAGTAGGGGTGCAGCGGGGATATGACCGCATCCCATGGGAATGGGGGTCGTGCCCTCAATGCTCAATATTCAAAAGCCACACTTGCCTCAACCCCACACTTGGGCTCAACCAAAGACATTCTCAACGCAGATTTGCTCGCTGTCTTCGTCCGAAAGCGGGGCATCCAATAATGCGCATCTATGAATAGCGCCCCCCTCTGCGGCCTGTAGAAAATATTTGCAACTGTGGCACACACCAAAAGCACGACCGCCGCGTTCTTCAAGCGTCACGTGCAGCAACCGCTTCAATCCCGCCAATAGCGCGACCTCGTTGGTTTCGCCAAGCGCGGTCGCATTGTTTCTGACCGCCATGATTGGATCATCATCCAGCAACAGGCGGCCAGCGGGGGTCAGCTCCAATTGAACATTTCGTCGATCTTTTGGGTCGGATTTCTTAACGATCAGCTTTTTGCGTTCGAGAACGACTAACGTTTGCGAAACCGTACCGGCCATCCCAATCCCGCTTGAGACGGAACCGCACCATTCTTCCCCAGGGGCGAAAATTTAGGTTGGTTCCGTCATTTTTTTGTCAAGTGATTGAAGCTCTTTGGGTTTTGACCCCGGTTTTCGTGCGCGGGCGGGCCGTGGTGCCGCCTCTACCGGTTGACAGGCGGCGGGGGGTGGGCGATTCTTATTTCTATAAATATGGAAAGATCGCTTATGGAAAAAACCACTGCCATTGAGGCGCTTGCGGCGTTGGCCCAGGAGACCCGTCTCGATATATTTCGCGCCCTTGTCGAATATCAGCCGGATGGTTTGCCGGCAGGGAAAATCGGTGAGCTTTTGAAGTTGCCCGGCGCGACGCTGTCGTTTCATCTCAATCAGCTCAAACACGCCGGGCTCATTCAGAGCACGCGTGATGGGCGGTCGTTGATATACACCGCCAACACCGAAGCGGTCGATCTTTTGGCGGATTTCTTGCGCGAAGACTGCTGCTCGAAGAGCGTCGGTCCCGCCGCTTCGAATTCCACGTCATTTTCAAATATGGGTTGAACGATGGTTGAGCAAACTGGCGCCCTTCAGGGCATTCGTATCCTCGATTTGAGCCGCGTCCTTGCGGGGCCGTCTTGCACCCAATTGCTGGCCGATTTGGGCGCTGACGTCATTAAGATCGAACGCCCCGGCGTCGGCGATGAGACCCGAACCTGGGGGCCGCCGTTCGTGGCGGGCGCCGACGGCGAAGAGACAACGGAAAGCGCTTATTACCTGTCTGCCAACCGCAACAAACGCTCGGTGACGATCAACGTGGCGGCGCCGGAAGGGGCAGCGTTGGTGAAAAAGATGCTGGGTGAATGCGATGTGCTGACTGAGAACTTCAAGGTCGGCGGGTTGGCCAAATACGGGTTGTCCTATGATGATCTGAAAGAAGAATTTCCGAGCCTCGTCTATTGCTCGATCACCGGCTTCGGCCAGACCGGGCCTTATGCGCATCGCCCCGGCTATGACATGATGGCGCAGGGCATGGGCGGCTTGATTTCGATGACCGGCGAGCCCGACCGGGCACCGGCGAAGGTCCCCATCGCGATCAATGACGTGATGACCGGCATGTATGCTTCGGTGGCCATACTGGCGGCCTTGCGCCACCGCGATGAGGCGGGCGTCGGCCAGCATATTGATCTGGGGTTGCTCGATGTCCAGGTCGCGTGGCTCTACAACCAAGGCCTCAATTATCTGACCGGCGGGCAAGTGCCCGAACGCTTAGGGACTGCGCATCCCAACTCCGTGCCCTATCAGGCGTTTGAGACGGCGGATGGATTTATTGTCCTGGCGGCCAACAATGACGAACAGTTCAAGCGGTTCTGTGCATTCGCCGACTGTTTGGACTTATTGGATGACCCGAAATTTGCGACCAACCCCGACCGGGTGCGAAACCGGGGTCACGTGACCGCTTGCGTGGCCGAGATCATCAAGCGCCAATCGTCAACGCATTGGATTGAGGGCTTGGAGAAGGCCGGCGTGTCATGTTGCCCGATCAATACCGTGGATCAGGTGTTTGATGATCCCGGCGTGCAGGCCCGCGAGATGAAAATTTCCATGCCTCATCCGTTGGCCGGCGAGGGCGCCGTGGACTTGATCGGCAACCCGATAAAAATGTCGGAAACGCCTGCGGCCTACAATCGTTCGCCGCCGACCATGGGGCAGCACACCGATGAAGTCTTGGAGGAAATGCTGGGTCTCAGCGAAGATGAGCGCGATAAATTGAGAGCGGCTGGATTGATTTAACCGGGCCATTCCCGGCGGCAAATTTGAAGGAACGGAGCGTAAGGCGATGAGTATACGCGTGGCAATTAACGGGTTTGGTCGTATGGGGCGGCTTGTGCTCCGCGCCGGTTGGGGAACGCCCGGCATTGAGTTCGTGCACATCAATGAGATCCGTGGCGGGCCTGAATGCGCCGCGCACCTTCTTGAGTTCGATACGGTCCAGGGCCGTTGGGACAACCGGATTGGGTTCACCGAAGAAAGCGTGAGTATCGACGGAAAAACCTTGGGGTTCACGGAAGTCAGCCAGCCCGGCGATCTGGACTGGGCGGCGCTGGACGTTGATATGGTGCTCGAGTGCACCGGTAAGTTTAAGACGACCGAGGCGCTGGCGCCGTATTTCCAGCGCGGGGTCAAAAAAGTCATCGTCGCCGCGCCGGTCAAAACCGAAGGCGCGCTCAATCTGGTCTATGGGATCAATCATGATCTCTATGACCCGGACGAACATCACCTGCTAACCGCGGCGTCGTGCACCACCAACTGCCTAGCGCCGGTCGTCAAGGTCGTGCACGAAAACATCGGCATTGTTCGGGGATCCATGACCACCATCCACGACGTCACCAATACGCAAGTTATGGTGGATGCGCCGCATAAGGACCTACGCCGGGCGCGTTCAGGCCTAAATGCGCTGATCCCCACCACCACCGGCTCGGCGACCGCGATCACCATCATTTATCCGGAACTGAAGGGCCGCTTGAACGGCCACGCGGTTCGGGTCCCGACGCTCAACGGCTCGCTGACCGATTGTGTCTTCGAGGTCGCGCGACCGGTGACGGCGGATGAGGTCAACGAATTGTTTGTTGAGGCCGCCGCCGGGGAACTCAATGGTATCATGGGTTTGGAGAACCGGCCCCTGGTGTCGTCGGACTTCGTGGGCGACCCGCTTTCGGTCATCATCGATGGCCCTTCAACCATGGTCGTCGATGGCACGCATCTCAAAATTTTTGCCTGGTATGACAATGAGTGGGGCTACGTGAACCGGATGATGGACATCGCGCGTATGGTCGCGGGTATGGCCCCAGGCAAGTAAGGACGGCGGATGGCAGGCACAGATATCCGAAATTACGCCGTCGTCACTGCCGCCTATTGGGGGTTCACGCTGACTGATGGCGCGCTCCGGATGCTGGTGCTGTTGCATTTTCATGCGCTCGGCTACACGCCCTTCGAATTGGCGACGTTGTTCGTTCTCTATGAATTTATGGGCATGGTGACCAATCTCTTGGGCGGTTGGATCGGGTCGCGCTTCGGCCTCAAGTTGACGCTGTATCTGGGGCTTTCGTTACAGGTCGCAGCACTGTTGGCGCTCTCAGCACTCGATCCGGCATGGCCGAAAGGATTGTCGGTGGCTTACGTGTTGATCGTCCAGGGGGTGTCCGGCGTCGCCAAGGACTTCTCTAAAATGAGTTCGAAAAGCGCCGTCAAACTGGTCGTCGCTGATGACGCTCATGGGACGTTGTTCAAATGGGTCGCGATGTTGACCGGCTCGAAAAATGCGCTGAAGGGCGTCGGGTTTTTCTTAGGCGGTTTCCTATTGGCAACCATGGGGTTCGCCTCGGCGCTCTGGCTGATGGCGGCGTGCCTCGCAGCTATTCTGGCCGCCGCCGCCGTGCTGCTGCCTACTGACATGGGCGTCGCCAAGGCGAAAACCAAATTCAGCGAAATAATGTCGAAATCACCGGCCATTAACCGGCTTGCAGCGGCCCGGGTCTTTTTGTTCGGCGCCCGCGATGTCTGGTTCGTGGTTGGCCTGCCGGTCTATCTGCATGGCGTGTTGGGCTGGAGTTTTACCGCTGTCGGTACGTTCATGGCGGCCTGGGTGATCGGATATGGATTTGTTCAAGGGCTGGCGCCAAGCCTGACCAAACGCTCGTCGGACGGGCGAACAACGGAAATCAAGGCGGCGCAATTTTGGGTGTTCGCACTTGTCATCGTCACGGCGTGTATCGCCGGCGCGCTGCATGCGGGATGGCCGCCGGCGATGACGTTGATTGTCGGGCTCGGCGTGTTCGGGTTTGTCTTCGCCGTCAATTCCGCCGTGCATTCGTATCTGATCCTGGCCCTGACCACCGCCGATCAGGTCGCGTTGAATGTCGGGTTTTATTACATGGCCAACGCCGCCGGCCGCCTGGGGGGCACGGTGTTTTCGGGTTTGGCCTATCAATGGGGTGGGATTACCGGCTGTCTCGCCGTGGCGGCCGGCATGCTTGTCATCGCGGCGATATTTACCTTGGCGCTTGGGTTCGCTTCCAAAACTGAACAAGGGCTTGGCGCGCGGTGATTAATTCCGCCGGGGATGATCCAATAAAAAAACTCGCCGGATGGGCGTCCAATCGGTTCTAAGGGAAATATAAAATTCTCGATACCCTTCCGGGAGGATCATCCTCTTCAAACCGTTCCCCCGGCGCCTTTGTTGATCGGTTTCCAGTGCACTGAACCGTGTTTTGGTGCTGGTTTTCAGTTTATTTAAAGCTGTCATATCAATCTTAATATTCCATATATGTTCTTTTGTATTAAACGTGCTGCCTGCAACGACAAACAATTCATTACGGAAGAGAAAAATTGGCGATGGATGGCTGACTGTTGCTAGCTGTTCAAAGTATGACATTTCACTCCGCCACAATTTGCTGAGCCGAAACACCGTGTAATTGCTTATTAAGTTACTACTTTTGATGCATTAGCGCCTTGATACATGTCATCAGTAGCTACTTTTTGGCAAAGTGAAATGACCGCTGATGCACCTCAAAAATAGGGAGACGGATCAAGGATTATTCAAGATTCCCACCATACGGCATGTGCCATGGGATAACGGCAAACTGATCTGACATTAGACACCATTGCTGCGGAACCACGTTTGGGCGATCAGGGCAACACGACAACCCAATAGGCGCACCTTTGGTCTGTCTTTGCTCGACCTCGCGATCGCCAGCAAACTGCGTGGATGCGCCGTAATGAGTTTGAGTGTCGATGACGTCGCCCTCGATAGAGTTGCGGTCGATCGGGCAACGGTCCGTCAAAAGAAATTGGGCTTTCGGAACTGCCCCAGCCTGTTTCGAAGCCGAATGATGCGGGGTAGAATAGTTTTTCAAATTTCGATATTGGCCGTTGGGTTTTTTCAGATGATATAAGGTGTCATAAGGGTGGCAACTCATCCGGACCGACCACAAGAATTGAAAATAAACAGCATGGATGACTGGTTAGAGAAATGATCCACTGGCGAAAAAAGATGAGCGTCGATGGTGGCGTGATTGATCAGGATCACAAGCATCTCATCGAGATTATCAACCAGTTTGAAAAATTTGCTGAGCGCGGGCTGACCCGCGAGCAGGGCATGGAAATTTTATTTACCTTGAAATTTTATGCAAAAACGCATTTCCGTCGCGAGGAGGGACTGCAACTGTGGGTCAATTATCCTTTCTACGAAGGACATAAAAAAGAACACCAAGATTTGTTGAAGCAACTAGATGAATTGATAAAAAATGTCGAGACCGATAGTGATACACCTTTGGGTGCGCTCGCGTTTCGAACCTCGGAGTTGCTCCAGCATTGGCTTTTGGATCACGTGTTGCATTCTGACTTAAAATTAAGTGACTACATTGAAGAAAGCCGCGACCTTGAGGATTTGAAATTAATCAAAAGCTAAATGGCATTTTCAGACATTGCCTTGCGTATCCAGCATGTCGCGGCAACGACGTCCCGATTCCCCGACTGCCAGAACACTGATCACAAAGCAGCAGTTGAAACGCAGAGGCTCCAAAGACCGCCTTGGGTCATCAAAGGAGGTCAGAGGCTGCCCTAACGGAATTTCGCAATCCCCGCCCGCCTGATTCGCTAAAAATCCCGTTACGTATACGGCCCCTCGAAGCTCAAACGCGTATACGTAACGGACTTCGGACATTCCCACCAATTCCTGAAACGCTAGACGTTCGGAGCTGTTCAAGCTCGATTGGCGTTACGTGGATTTGGCCAATGGTCGGATCACCTTTGTGGAAACCAAAAACGGCGACGACAGGACGGTGCGGCTCTCAGACCGGGCCCTACATGTTCTCCTGACCCTCGGGTCGGAAGGACAACGGCCCTGTATTCACCTACAGAGGAAAAGCCATCAAGGACGTTGAAGACGGCGTTCGACAAAGCCCGCGAGAAAGCGGACTTGAATGATGTGCGGTTCCACGATCTGCGCCATACGTTTGCATCGTGTCTCGTGCAGCAAGGGCTTCCCTTGTACGAGGTGATGCATATGACTGGACACAGGAGTCTGGTGATGGTGCAGCGTTACGCCCACTTGGCACCGGAGTTTCAAGAACGTGCCATTGTAGCGCTTAACCACTACGGGCACGATTTTGTCACGTTGGGTTTAGAAGGCCCAAAAGGCGAAGTCCAGAAAAGCCAAAACCCCTTGGTTTCCCAAGGGGTTGGAATGGTGGAGCCGGACGGAATCGAACCGACGACCTCTACAATGCCATTGTAGCGCTCTCCCAACTGAGCTACGGCCCCACAAAGTGTCCGGCTAATATTATTGCCGGCGATCTTTTCCTTCTTCGTCCCGCCGCGCCGTTTGG
>JABJBP010000090.1 GCA_018665815.1 Rhodospirillaceae bacterium | reverse complement strand
GAGCCCCGGTTTTCGTTGGCCAGGTAGTCCGAGGACCGCCAAGGCCGATGACGTTCTTCCTTAGAAGTTCAACTTCGTTTGGAAGTAAACGGCGGTAATGTCGTCATAGCTGGTACCTGCGGTGTCATCCAGCGAGTAATTCGCATAGGTGATACCGGCTTGGGAACCGACCGAGCTGAATTTCTGCAGCGCGGTGACGTAGATTGTGCTGACGAAATTAGTAAACTTCCCGTGTGTTACGCACGGCGCTTTACCGATCCAGTGCGCTGGGTATACTCGCCGCCGCCCTGCCGCTAGGGCCCGCAAACCACCTTTTCGAAAGAGGCCAACATGCAGATTTCGGATCCGAAGCTATTCCGTCAGCAGTGCTATATCGATGGCGCATGGGTTGATGCCGATAGCGGCGAAACACAGAACGTCACCAACCCGGCCACCGGCAAGATTTTGGGCGCCGTGCCAAAGATGGGCGCCACCGAAACCCGCCGCGCGATTGAGGCCGCGGACGCGGCCTGGAGGGCGTGGCGCAAATTGTTGGCTAAAGAGCGCGCCGCCATACTGCGCAATTGGTTCAATCTTCTATTGGAGAACCAGCAGGATTTGGCGACGATCATGACCGCCGAGCAGGGCAAACCCATGGCTGAGGCCATGGGTGAGGTTGCCTATGCGGCGTCGTTCATTGAATGGTTCGCGGAAGAAGGAAAACGCATCTACGGCGACACCATCCCGCAACATGGGGTGGATAAACGCATCGTCGTCATTAAAGAGCCGATCGGCGTCACCGCCGCTATCACACCTTGGAATTTCCCCGCCGCCATGATTACCCGCAAATGCGGCCCGGCGTTGGCCGCCGGTTGCCCGATGGTCATCAAGCCGGCGTCCGACACACCGTTCTCAGCGCTCGCCTTAGCCGAACTCGGCGCTCGCGCAGGTATTCCGAAAGGTATCCTGAGCGTCGTCACTGGCTCGGCCCGCGACATCGGCGGCGAAATCACATCGAACCCAACAGTGCGTAAACTGTCGTTCACGGGGTCCACCGAGATGGGCAAGGTCTTGATGGCGCAATGCGCCCAGACCGTCAAAAAGACGTCCATGGAGCTTGGCGGCAATGCACCGTTCATTGTGTTTGACGACGCTGACATCGACGCCGCCGTCCAAGGCGCGATGATGTCGAAATACCGCAACACCGGACAGACCTGCGTCTGTGCCAATCGCCTCTACGTTCAAGACGGCGTTTACGACGAGTTTTCCGCAAAGCTGGCGCAAGCGGCATCGGGCATGGTCGTCGGCGACGGCCTCAAAGGCGACACCCAGCAAGGCCCGTTGATCAATATGGCGGCCGTCGAAAAAGTCGAAGAACACATCGAAGATGCGCTGGGCAAGGGCGCACGCGTCATCACCGGCGGCAAGCGCCATCAGTTGGGCGGCAGTTTTTTTGAGCCCACCGTGCTCGCCGATGTCACTCAGGACATGAAAGTCGCCCGCGAAGAAACCTTCGGGCCGGTGGCGCCGTTGTTTCGTTTTTCCGATGACGATGAAGTTATCAAGATGGCCAATGACACGGAATTCGGGCTGGCCGCCTATTTCTACAGCCGCGATATCGGCCGTGTATGGAAAACAGCGGAAGCCTTGGAATACGGCATCGTCGGCATTAACGAAGGCATTATCTCCACCGAAGTGGCGCCGTTTGGCGGGGTCAAGGAATCGGGTACCGGCCGCGAAGGTTCGAAATACGGCATCGATGACTATGTGGAAATGAAGTACCTCTGCATGGGCGGCATCGCTTAAGCCTAATTCACTGGTCACCGGGTTCACGAACAGTTGACGATGCTTTCAGGGATCATGGGGCTTGAATTTGGTAGCATTGGTGCGGCGCCGCGCTTATGTACGGGGCCGTAACCGGTTATTTGCCGTTGAAGGAAATTCCCAATGCCCAAGTATGACTACGATCTGATCACCATCGGCGCCGGTTCCGGCGGTGTCCGCGCATCGCGGTTTGCGTCCAGCAAGTATGGCGTGCGCAGCGCCGTCATTGAAAACCGCCGCGTCGGCGGCACCTGTGTGATGCGCGGCTGCGTGCCGAAAAAATTGTTGGTTTACGGGGCCCACTTTGCCGACGAATTCGAGGATTCTCAAGGCTACGGCTGGGACGCCAGCGATCCTGGATTTAATTGGCAGAGGCTTATCGAGGGCAAGAACGCGGAACTAGAGCGTCTTGAGGGCGTCTATCATCGCATCTTGCGTGAGGCCAACGTCGCCGAAATTACCGGGACCGGGCGGATCGCCGATGCCCATACGGTCGAGGTTGACGGCAAATCCTACACCTCGGAACACATCTTGGTCGCCACTGGGGGGCATCCGATCATGCCGGAAATTCCAGGCATCGATCAGGTGATCACGTCTGACGAGGCGCTTGATCTAGATACCTTGCCTGAGCGCATCGTCATCGTCGGTGGTGGCTACATCGCCGTTGAATTTGCCGGCATCTTCAATGCGGTCGGCGTTGAAACCCATCTGATTTTGCGAGCCGACAACATCCTTCGTGGTTTCGATGATGCCATCCGTAACACCTTGCGCGATGAAATGTGCAACAAGGGTATCAAAATTCATTGCGAGACGCAGGTTAATTCCATTGAGAAAGAAAACGGCAACTTCTCCCTGCGTCTCGATCAAGCCGAAATGATGGACACGGACCTGGTCATGTATGCCACCGGTCGGCGGCCCAACACCTGGGGCATCGGCCTCGAGGAGGCTGGCATCGCATTGAATGATCGCGGCGCCATCGTCGTCGATGATACATCGAAAACCACCGTCGACAGTATCTACGCCATCGGCGATGTCACGGACCGGATCAATCTGACACCGGTCGCATTGGCGGAAGGCATGGCGGTGACGGAAACGCTGTTCGGCAACAACCCGACCAGTGTCGATTACACCAATGTCGCGTCGGCCGTATTCAGCCAGCCGCCCGTCGGCAGCGTCGGGTTATCGGAAAACGAAGCCCGTGCAGGCCATGATATTGATGTCTACATGTCGCGTTTTAAGCCAATGAAATACACGCTTTCAGGCCGTGATGAGCACGCGATGATGAAATTGATCGTTGACCAAAAATCTGATCGCGTGCTGGGCTGCCATATGGTCGGCGCCGATGCGCCGGAAATCATCCAAGGTTTCGCCGTGGCATTGAAATGCGGTGCGACAAAAACTCAGTTCGACGCCACCGTCGGCATCCACCCGACAGCGGCAGAAGAATTCGTCACCATGCGCCAGAAGCTGCCCGAACACGACGAATAAACTGCACCATCGATGGCGCAGTTAATTTTGTTCCGCTAATGTTCCGTTACGCCTTTCAAATGATGCCCCCCGATTATCAGCCTAGTCTCCGTATCATCAGCCGAACATATTGGGACACGGGGCATGACCTATCGGCACGACAATCGATTAAATCTAAAGGGCATCGCGAAGCTTTATCGCGATCTCCACCGAAAGCCTCTTTGTCAGCGTGAGCAGTTATGAACGCCGTCACCCCCATCGGGACGCAAAAACCCGCGGCCCGCAAGAACGGCGGCGCCGTACTGACCCAACGCTTTGTTGCACTAGCATTTTGCCGGGCCGATCTGTTGTTCGAACTTGACGGTACGCAGCACATCGTCTTTTCCGCCGGCACGACGACAGAGATATTCGGTCGCAGCGCATCAGAGTTATTCGGCAAACCGTTCACGGATCTACTTAACGATGCGGATCGCCAATTGGTCAGCGATCTGTTGATGGCGTCGGACAAAGACGCCCGGATCGACGACATTCCCGTGCGCATACCTCTACGCGGCGGCACGGATTGCAATGCAGTGAGTTCTGGTTATCGAGTGCCGGATTTCAATCATAATTTCTTCTTGGCGGTAAAGATTCAGCCACGGCGCACGTCGCAAGTCGCCCAGCGGCCCGGCGATCGCGACCCAGAATCCGGTACGCTCAACCAACAGGCTTTCACCAACGTCGCCAGCGACCGTATCCGTGCCATGTCTGCATCAGGCGCAGCCACTAAGATGACATTGGTCAAGGTCAACAATCTAGGTGAAGCCCGGATGGGCATGTCGGAAGACGCGCACAACAGAATGGTCGGCTCCATCGGCGCCATCCTCAATGCCCAATCCGTCGGCGGCAACACGGCGGCGCCAATTTCTCTGCACCGGGATAAAGGTGAAACTCGCCGATCCCTTTACAGGTATTCGCCGCAAGGCGGCTTTCCAGGTATGCAATGATTCCTTTGTCATTGTGCCAATTGGCGGAATGAACTTGGCCGTGATAGGG
>JABJBP010000089.1 GCA_018665815.1 Rhodospirillaceae bacterium | reverse complement strand
TGGTGGAGCCGGACGGAATCGAACCGACGACCTCTACAATGCCATTGTAGCGCTCTCCCAACTGAGCTACGGCCCCACAAAGTGTCCGGCTAATATTATTGCCGGCGATCTTTTCCTTCTTCGTCCCGCCGCGCCGTTTGGGACGGTGCATGCGGCGGAACGGGCTTGGTTTAATGGAACCGGCTAAGTTCGTAAAGCGTTTATGGCACGTCGCCAAATTCCAGTTGTGTCTTTATGCCGACTTAAAAAAATTCTGAATGAAGGTGGCATTAATTTATCGCCACACATTCAGCCAGCCATCATCAAGCCCTGTTATCTGGCCGGTTTTATTCTTTTTCACCCGGCTCGATGTGTTCCTTGACCACAGCGACATCATCATCGTCGTCGTCGTCATCGTCATCAGATACATCGACGATCAAATCATCATCATCGTCATCGACTTCGAGATCCTCGATATCGTCGTCATCCGCATCCTCATCCTCATCCTCCGTCTCAACCTTTTTCACCGGCGCCGGTTTGGGCGCGGGTTTCGGGGTCGGCGGTGAACGGCGCGGTTTCAGCAGCGGTTGCAGATTGTCCTCGGTCCCGCACTTTGGGCAGGCCGCAGGGTTTTTGGTCTTGTCGTAAAAAAGTGCGCCACAGCTTTGGCAGGTACGCTTGGTGCCCCACTCTGGTTTCGCCACGCCTTTTTCCTCCGGTTGGGCAGAAGATCGGTCATTTCAAATCCGAACACATTCGAATTTGGACCGATATCTGCGTCGATAATCCCAGGCGTCATTTCATATGCTGGTCATATGCTGGTCATATGCTGGCCCCATCTTCGATCAAATTGATCATTGCGGATGAAACCTTACGCCGCTCTTGCGCTGCCAATTGCCATTTTCCTTCGCTTCTGTCAAAACCAAAAACCACACAGCAGAAATTTTTCTGTGCGCGCGCCGGCTGAAAGGCTGGCCTCAATGTTCAATCTCTTTTGATAGGATAGCCATTCGTGAGCGTGATAATTTCCGAAAGCGCGAATCCCTTGCGCGGCACCGTCCGCGTTCCCGGTGACAAATCGGTATCGCACCGAGCCTTAATGTTCGGTGCCCTGGCGGTTGGTGAAACCAATATCTCAGGCCTTTTGGAAGGCGATGACGTATTGGCGACCGCCGCCGCGATGCGCGCCCTTGGCGCCCAGGTTACGCGCGGCGAAGACGGCACTTGGCAGGTCTTTGGCTGCGGCGTCGGCGGGCTGGCGGAACCGGGCAATGTTCTGGACATGGGAAATTCCGGTACGGCGGTTCGCTTGTTGATGGGCGTCCTGGCCGGGCACGCATTTCCCGCGACGCTGACCGGCGACGCGTCCTTGCGGTCGCGCCCCATGGAACGGATCATGAAGCCCCTGCGCGATATCGGCGCGACGTTCGTCTCGGCCGAGGGCGGACGGCTACCGATCACCATGACCGGCGCGGTTGATCCGCTGCCGACGGCCTATGAAATGCCGATGGCTTCGGCTCAGGTAAAATCGGCGGTACTTTTGGCCGGCCTGTCTGTGCCCGGCGAGACCGTGGTCATTGAGCCCGTGCCGACCCGCGATCACACCGAACGCCTTCTCCGTCATTTTGGCGCCGACGTGCGCGTCGAAGATGACCCGGATGGCCGGCGCCGGGTGACGCTTGTCGGCGAGCCTGAACTTGAAGGCCGCAATGTCGTCGTGCCGGCGGACATATCGTCGGCCGCGTTCCCCATGGTGGCGGCGCTTCTGGTGCCGGGCTCAGCGGTCACACTGACAGGCGTCGGCACCAACCCGTTGCGCGCCGGTCTTATGGATACGCTTCGCGATATGGGCGGGGACCTACGTCTAGAGAACAGTCGTGACGAAGACGGTGAGCCCGTCGCCGACGTGGTTGTCCGAGCGGCTAAGCTCCGCGGTGTTGATGTGCCGGCCGGGCGCGTGCCGTCGATGATTGACGAATTTCCGGTACTCGCCGTTTGTGCGGCCCATGCCGAGGGCACGACCCGGATGACCGGCCTCAGTGAATTGCGGGTCAAGGAAAGCGATCGCCTGGCGGCCATGGCCCAGGGGCTGTCCGCCTGCGGCGTAGCACTTGAAGAAACCGAGGATACGTTGACTATTTTCGGCGACGGCAAGGCGCCGGCGGGCGGCGCGGAAATCGATTCCGACCTTGACCATCGGATCGCCATGGCCTTTCTGGTGCTTGGCATGGCCAGCCGCGACGCGGTCCGTGTCGCCCAGGCGGAAACCATTGCCACCAGCTTTCCGGGATTTGCCGACATGATGAACGGCCTCGGCGCCAATATGAGCGAAGCGCCGTCATAGACATCGAGAGAAATAGAAAAGAGGGACGCCGGATGATTATTGCCATCGACGGGCCGGCGGCGGCCGGCAAGGGAACCTTGGCCAGGCGGTTGGCCGAGCATTTCAATTTGGCCTATCTGGATACCGGCCTGATTTATCGCGCCGTGGGCCGCAAGGTTTTGGATGACGGCGCTGACGCCAATGATGCCGTGGCGGCGGAGGTGGTGGCGCGTGCGCTGGTGCCGGCCGACCTGGAGCGCGATGGTCTCAGAACCGATGAGACCGCACAGGCGGCGTCGAAGGTTTCGGCGGTGCCGGGCGTACGCGCGGCGCTGTTGGACTTTCAAAGGGATTTCGCTCAGGCACCGCCGGCCGGCTTTCAGGGTGCCGTCCTCGATGGCCGAGATATCGGTACGGTTGTCTGCCCCGACGCGGACGTCAAAATCTTCATTTCCGCCGATGTTGAGGTTCGCGCGAAACGGCGTGTTAAAGAGTTGCAGGACCGGGTCGGCGAAGCTATATATGCGCGCGTCCTGGAGGACATGATGGAACGCGACGCCCGAGATAGTGATCGGGCCGTGTCTCCGCTAGAGCCGGCCGCCGACGCACACACCCTGGATACCAGCAATCTTGATGCGGACCAGGTGCTCGCGACCGCTCTGGAAATCATCGGCTCTCGGGACGAATAAGCGCAAAACAAGGCGCACAAGACTTGAACGCCTCAGGGCCTCAAATGATTTGAGGGCTTGGGGATTTGGCTTTTTGCAAAGACCGCCGGATTCAACCGGCTGGCATGGAGAAATGAAAAGGATACAAGGATTATGACCCCTGCTGATCAGACGACCGCCTCGGGTGCTGAAGAGGCCCCCTTCGAAGTTAAAGAAAATTTCGCTGAGCTCCTGGAAGAATCATTAGGCGACGACCGTTTTGACGGTCGTGTCGTCAAGGGCACGGTGCTGGCCATCGATAACGATGCTGCGTTGATTGACGTCGGCCTCAAATCGGAAGGCCGCGTGCCGCTGAAGGAATTCGGCACCGAAGGCGACGCGGAGATCGTTGTCGGTGACACGGTCGATGTTTTCGTCGAGCGTTATGAAGACCGCGACGGGATGATCCGCTTGAGCCGTGAAAAAGCGCGTCGCGAGGAAGCCTGGTCGGAACTGGAAAAGTCCTTCAAGGCCACCGAGCGCGTCAATGGTGTTATCTTCGGCCGGGTCAAAGGCGGCTTCATTGTCGATCTTTCCGGCGCCGTGGCATTCCTGCCGGGCAGCCAAGTCGATATCCGCCCGGTTCGCGACATCACGCCCTTGATGGGTACGCCGCAGCCGTTCCAGATTTTGAAGATGGACGCGCAGCGCAACAACATCGTTGTCTCGCGTCGTGCGGTGTTGGAAGAAACCCGCTCCGAAGCGCGTTCCGAACTGATGGCCAATCTGTCCGAAGGCCAGGTGCTGGAAGGCGTTGTCAAGAACATCACCGATTACGGCGCATTTATTGATCTGGGCGGTGTCGACGGCTTGTTGCACGTTACCGATATTGCCTGGAAGCGGATTAATCATCCCTCCGAGGTTCTGCAGATCGGTGAGACCATTAAAGTCCAGGTGATCCGTTTCAATGCTGAAACCCAGCGTATTTCGCTGGGCATGAAGCAGCTTGAGGCTGATCCGTGGGATGGCGTGGCCGCGAAGTATCCGCAGAGTGCCAAGTTCACCGGCCGGGTCACCAATATCACCGATTACGGTGCTTTCGTGGAACTCGAAGCCGGCGTCGAAGGCTTGGTTCACGTCTCGGAAATGAGCTGGACGAAAAAGAACGTTCATCCGGGCAAAATCGTCTCCACCAGCCAGGAAGTCGAGGTTATGGTGCTCGATACGGATCCGGAGAAGCGCCGGATTTCCTTGGGCCTCAAACAATGCTTCGATAATCCCTGGTCGGCCTTCGTTGACACCTTCCCGGTGGACGCGATCGTCGAAGGTGAGATCAAGAACATCACCGAGTTCGGTTTGTTCATCGGTCTTGACGGTGAGATCGATGGCATGGCCCATCTCTCCGACCTCAGTTGGGAGAAATCCGGCGAAGAAGCCCTGGCCGACTATACGAAGGGCGACATGGTGAAAGCCAAGGTGCTCGATGTTGATGTCGACAAAGAGCGCATTTCACTTGGTATCAAGCAGCTCAGCGAAGACCCCGTCGGCGGTGCCATCAGCGAGGTCAAGAAGGGTGACGTGGTCACGTGCACGATTTCGGCGATTGTCGATAACGGCATTGAGGTCCGGGTCAACGATTCTGTGCCTGGTTTCATTCGCAAGTCCGAGCTCAGCCGGGATCGTTCCGAGCAGCGCCCGGATCGGTTTGCCGCCGGTGAGAAGGTCGACGCGAAAGTCACTCAGGTCGATAAATCCGGCCGCCGGTTGACGCTGTCGATCAAGGCCCGCGAAGCCGAGGAAGAGAAGAAGGCGATGAAGGAATTCGGTTCCACCGATTCCGGCGCGTCGCTGGGCGATATCCTGGGTGCCGCCATTGCTGAAAAACAGCAAGCTACGGATGCTGGCGATGAGGCACCGGCCGAGGAAGAAAAGAAGCCGGCGAAGAAGCCGGCGAAGAAGGCCGCCAAGAAAGATGACGCTGCGGACGAGGCCGCTGAGGAGGCGCCGGCTGAAGAGGCCGCTGCTGAAGCCGAAGTCGACGCACCGGCGGAAGAAGAAAAGAAGCCGGCGAAAAAGGCTGCGGTCAAGAAGACCGCCAAGAAGGCTGACGACGCCGATGAGAAAAAGGCCAAACCGAAGGCCAAAGCCAAGCCGAAGGCCGAGGCCAAAGCCAAAGCCAAGGATGACGCCGCTGACGATGCGGCTGACGCCGGCGAAGAGGCTAAGGACGAGTAGGATGGAATTAACCCGGCGCGACACCGATCCTACCGGTTCGCGCCGGGTCCTCCTCTGCCGAATGCCACGAAATCAATCTAACTCCATTGCCGGTTCATCTCGGCCTCGGCCATTTTTGTGTTCCCGCCCAATTTCGCGTTTCTGTCATGCCCCTTGATCCTGCCGCCATCATTAATCGCCGGCGTCTGAAACGCCGTCTCAACTTCTGGCGAATTTTTGGTACCGTAGCCGCCTTGGTTGCCATCATGGCAGTTGTCGGACGGTTCAGCGGACCGGGCTTCGGCGAACACGTGGCGCGCCTCGACGTTAGTGGCATCATTCTTAGTGATCCGTTCCGCGACCAGGCGCTTCGCGAGCTTGCCGATAATGATCAGGTGCGCGCCCTGATTGTCCAACTCGATAGCCCCGGCGGCACGTTTATCGGCGGCGAAAGCCTCTATAAGACGTTACGCATCGTGGCCGACAAAAAACCCGTCGTCGCGGTGATGGGCGGTACTGCCACATCGGCCGCCTATATGGCCGCCGTCGCCGCCGATCATATCGTTGCCAGCGGCGGCACGGTCACCGGCTCCATCGGCGTGATCATGCAGACCGCCGATGTGACCGGCCTGCTTGAGAAATTGGGCATCAAACCGGAAATGATAAAAAGTGGCCCCTTGAAAGCCCAACCCAACCCATTCGAGCCGTTCTCTCCGGCCGCGCGGGATGCCATGGCATTGGTCATCAAAGACCTGTTTTCGATGTTTGTCGATATGGTCACCGAGCGCCGCGGCATGTCGCGCGAGGACGTCTTGGCCGTCGCCGACGGACGGATATTCACCGGACGCCAGGCCAAGGACGGTGGCCTGATCGACGGGCTTGGCGGCGAGCCCGAAGCACGCCTTTGGCTTGTTGAGAAACACGGAATCGCCAAAGACCTGCCCATTGAGAACGTTAAGATCAGCCATGACGATCAGCCGTGGCGTGATGTATTCGGATCATTGATCGGAAAAGCGCTTTTTTCTGAAAGACTTAGACTTGACGGGGCGATCTCTCTTTGGCACCCTGAGTTACGATAGATCAAACGAACAGGGATAGAACCTACCCAATAAGCGCCGCGCGAATAAAAAAAACCGAAAGTGCGGTGCCGGGTGACCCAGGGGGTTCGAAGGCATGACGAAATCAGAACTTATTGCACGCCTCGCGGCAGCCAATCCGCATCTCTATCAACGCGACATTGAACGTATCGTCTCGACCATTTTTGATGAGATTTCCGCAGCGCTGGCGCGCGGCGACCGGGTCGAGCTGAGGGGCTTTGGGGCATTTTCGGTGAAGTCGCGCGGCTCACGCGTTGGCCGGAATCCCAGAACCGGCGAAGCGGTACAGGTTTCCGAGAAACACATCCCGTATTTTAAGACCGGTAAACAGTTGCGCGAGAAATTGAACACCGGCGGTTAGCTGCCGGAATTTGGCTGCTGGAAATTGGCTGTTTGTCATTTATCCGAACTCGGCGCGACGACGTCTGATTGAACATCACCTCGGTTTTCGTCCGGTGGCTTGGCGGAAGAACCATACAAAGATTCTCAAGGAATACATAAGTCTTGAAGAAACCGCTTTTACTAAAAATTCTATCCTGGTTCGTTCTTGTTCCCTTGGGCGCGGCCATGGTGGTGTTTTCCGTGGTCAACCGACACGCCGTGACCTTGGATTTCTGGCCCTTTGATTATGCGCCGGAAATTCGATTGTTCGCGGTTATCTTGGGGCTGTTGACGGTCGGTGTCGTGTGGGGTGGCATTGCCGCCTGGCTTGCCGCCAGCGCCAGCCGCAGGCGCAGTCGTGATGCCAAACACCGGGCGAATGCCGCGGAGGCGGATGCTCGCCAACTGAAAGATCGCATCGGTCGCCTGAAGGCCGATTTGAGAGCCGCGCAGTCCGTGCCGACGTCCGCGCCATTCGCACCACCCACGTCGGCGCCGTCCGTAACGTCTGAAGGGGGCGGAACCGCGCAGCGGGCATTACCGCCGGCCGACGCCGCCTGAAGACGCTCCGCCCCGTTCTGCTCCGATCCACCACCTCCTGCCTTAGCGCGCTGAAAATATCCCCGAGAAATTCAGTTTTTCCTCGCATTCGTAGATTTTGCCGCCGTCGCACTGGCGTCCCGGTGGGCGTGCGTTTATAAATTCGCCCTATGGAACCGCATCAGCGCATTTTGGTTGCCCTGGACACCACCGACGTCGATCATGCCTCGGCCCTGGCCACCGCCTTGAAAGGCCAGGTCGGCGGGATCAAGCTCGGCAAGGAGTTTTTTACGGCAAACGGTCCGCAAGGGGTGCGCCAAGTCGCGGCCGGCGATCAGCCGTTGTTTTTAGACCTCAAGTTCCACGATATTCCCAACACGGTCATCGGCGCCATCCGCTCGGCCCTGAAGGTTGGCCCGTTCATGCTCAATGTTCATGCCTCGGGCGGCCGCGCGATGATGGAAGCGGCTGTCGCGGCTGTCGCTGAGGCTGGAGAAAATCGGCCCATCCTGCTCGGCGTCACGGTACTGACGTCGCTGGGCGATGAAGACCTAGCCGGCATGGGCATTCAAGGATCGGCCCAAGATCAAGTGTTGCGCCTAGCCAAGCTGGCGCAAAGTTGCGGCATGGACGGCGTCGTCTGCTCGGCCAAGGAAATTACGGCCATCCGCGAAGTCTGCGGGGCCGATTTCAAGCTTGTTGTGCCTGGAATTCGTCCCGCCTGGGCATCCGCCGACGATCAAAAACGCATCGTCACGCCGGCCGCCGCCGTCGGCATGGGCGCCGACTATCTGGTCATCGGCCGCCCGATTACTGGCGCTGATGATCCAGCCGAAGCGGCGGCACGGATCGGCACTGAGCTGGCCAACGCGTAACCCAATAACCCAAGGAGCACATCGATGAAACTCTATGGCAGCAAGACGTCCCCTTATGTTCGCAAGGTTCGCGTCCAGGCTTTGGAAGGCGGTTATTGGGATAAATTGGAGTTCGTCGAATTGTCGACGACGCCAATAGATCCCGCTGCCGCCATCGCCAATCCGATCAAGAAAGTGCCGACGCTGGAACTCGACGACGGCTCGATCCTTTATGATTCCCCTGTCGTTTGCGAGTACTTGGACGCGACAATCGGCGGTGGCGCATTCCCCGCCTCGGGCGATGCGCGCTGGACGGCGTTAGGCCTTCAGGCGCTTGGCGATGGGCTCTTGGATGCAGCCTTGCTGGCGCGCTATGAAACCTCGCTTCGGCCCGCCGAATTTCTTTGGAGCGATTGGGAACGCGCCCAGATGAGCAAAGTCGACGGCGCCCTTGTGGAATTGGATTCCCAGGCATCGATTTTTGGTGAGCGGGTTGATATCGGTACCATCACGGCGGCTTGTGCCCTGGGGTATCTGGATTTCCGCTATGCCGACAAGGACTGGCGTGGTGCCTATCCGAGCGCCGCTTCATGGTATGCGGCTTTCTCGGCCCGCCCGTCCATGATGGAGACCGTACCGCCCGCGTGAGTTTGATCTCGGCGGTGCGTAAAAGCAGTTCTATCTCAACTGAAACACACCGATGACAGCAAAAGTTAAAATCTGCGGCCTGAGTACACCGGACAGCGTTGAGGCAGCGGTCGCCGCCGGTGCGGCGATGGTCGGTTTCGTGTTTTTCCCCGTATCGCCGCGGGCGATCACGGTCGCCGAGGCGGCGGCGCTGACCGCGACGGTTCCTGACGGTATCAAGCGCGTGGCGCTTAGCGTCGATGCGGATGACGCCCTGCTGGGCGAGATCACAGCCGGAGCCGGTGTCGATATGATGCAGTTGCACGGTGCCGAGACACCGGCCCGTGTCGCCGACGTGCGGGCGAAGTTTGGGCTGCCGGTAATGAAAGTGATCTCGATCGCCAGCCTGGACGACGTGGCCCGGGCGCATTCCTATGCCCCCGTTGCTGACGTGTTGATGTTTGACGCCAAGCCGCCGAAGGATGCGACCCGGCCGGGCGGCAATGCCGTGGCGTTCGACTGGAACCTGATTGCCGGCGAAACCTGGGAAAAGCCATGGGTGTTGGCAGGCGGTTTGACGCCTGAAAACGTCGCGGAAGCGATTCGTGTCAGCAGTGCGCCCATGGTCGATGTGTCATCCGGCGTAGAGGACGGGCCCGGCATCAAGAACGTTGAAGAAATTCGTGCCTTTATCGAGGCTGTAACTGCCGCTTAAGCGGGCGCTGCCACTGCCCCAGATGCGATCAGCGCGGTTTCCGTTTCGCGCCGGCTGTTTTCGTCGGCCTCATCTTCATGGCGCCGACGGTCGGGGCCGAAAAATTCACCGGTTTTGACAAACGAGCGCTGTTCCATGACCACCCGGGCGATTCGCTGATACAACGACTTCGCCGAGACCGGCTTGGCCAGATATTCCGACATGCCCATGTCGCGGGCCGACAGCACGGCCTCAGCCTCGGTGTTGGCCGAGCACACGATCACCGGCACGTAGGGATTGGGGCTCTGTGGATCCATGCGGATCCTGCACAGCAGCCCCAATCCGTCACAGTCTGGTCCCCAATCGGCAAGAATGATGTCCGGATTTCTGTTGCGTACCGCGTCAAAACCGGCCTCGACGGAGCTCACGGCCTCAACAGTACGCGCGCCCAACTCGCGCAGCACTTGACGGAAAACCGTGCGCAGCAACGGGTTTTTGTCGACGATTAAAATGGATAGATGGCTGATGTCTACGTTGTTCATTGGGTTTCGTCTCCTACACGTTCGGCTTCTGCCGGTTGATCTCATGTCCTGGCAAAAGACTAGCGGACCGAAGTGCAAAGGAACGACCGAACAAAGCACGTTGATATTCGGTCGGTCGGGATGCTGAGATGTCGATGAAAAATTAATATGTTTAATATCATAGAGTTATGAGGCAATAGAGTCTCTTAATAGAATGTTGCATTAATGTTCCGGCATCGATTTCATGCTAGGTTAAGATAGTATGAGGGCAAAGGGGTTATAGGTATATTAACACGAAAATTTGTATAATATTGATAAATATCCATTAAACGTATAATTTTCCTATAATTTTTAATCAATCGGAGATATGCAATCCATGCCTCTCAATCACAGACAAGAACGCTTCTGCCGGGCTTTCGTCCAATACGGCGCAGCGGCGACGGCGGCGAGCGAGGCCGGGTATGCGGCCCGTTCGGCGAAAAAAGCAGGGTTGGCGGTTGTTGCGGGTAGGCGCCATCCGCCAACGTATCCGCGAGGTGCAGGCGGAGATTGCCGAGCATCATGGCCGCATCGACGAAGTATTGATGGGCAAGATGGAGATCGTCTATCAGCGTGCCCTCGAAGATCATCAATTTTACGCGGCGGCGCGTGCCGCCGAATTGCAGGCGAAATTCGCCCGTCAGGTGGCCAATCGGCGCGTTGAGCGGACAGTTGAGGCCGTGGCGCTGCCGGGCCTAGCGCTGCCGGGCTTGGCGCTGGGTGGCGAGGCGGCTGGATTAGGCAATGGGGGGATGCGTACCGGCGCGCCCAAAATCGCAAAATTCTTCGCAAAGGTGGGCGGCGGAAAAATCACCGGGTCTGCGGCTTCGGCCTGTTGAGTGAAATGCAATTGCGTACCGATGCGTACCGAAGCGGACCTTTGCGTACTTCTCAGTACATCCGCGCGATTATGAGTGCCGCCGCCCGATCCTTCAGCAGGCATCGTGATGCCGGCGTTTCGGGTGCTACAAGGCCAAAAATTCTTGCAATTTCGGGCCTCGTGGCGGCTTATTAGCCGTTTCTTGAATGGACCAAACACATGAATAAACCGAACACCTATCGGGGCGGCGTCGACGAAGACGGACATTTCGGCATCTACGGCGGGCGCTACGTGGCCGAGACCTTGATGCCGCTCATTCTGGCGGTTGAAAAAGCCTGGAATGAAGCCCGTGACGACGACGATTTCTGGGCCGAGTTTCATTATCAGATGAAGCATTATGTTGGTCGGCCGAGCCCGCTGTATTTCGCCTCGCGCCTGACCGAGCACCTGGGCGGCGCGAAAATCTATTTCAAGCGCGATGAGCTCAACCACACCGGCGCCCACAAAATTAACAACACCATCGGGCAGATCCTATTGGCCCGGCGGATGGGCAAAGGCCGGATCATTGCCGAGACCGGCGCCGGCCAACACGGTGTCGCGACAGCAACGGTGTGCGCATTGTTCGGATTGCCCTGCATTGTCTACATGGGCGCCACCGACGTTGAACGCCAGGCGCCGAACGTCTTTCGGATGAAGCTGCTGGGCGCTGAAGTGCGCCCGGTGACGTCCGGGACCGGCACCTTGAAAGACGCCATGAACGAAGCGCTGCGCGACTGGGTGTCGAACGTCGAAGACACGTTTTACATTATCGGCACCGTCGCCGGGCCGCATCCTTATCCGACGATGGTCAGAGATTTCCAATGCATCATCGGCAATGAGGTTCGTGAGCAATTGCCGGAACACGAGGGCGAGGGGCGGTTGCCCGATAGCGTCGTCGCATGCCTTGGCGGTGGATCGAACGCCATGGGATTGTTTCACCCGTTTTTGGATGATGAGAGCGTGCGCATCATTGGCGTCGAAGCCGGTGGGCATGGGCTGGATACGGACGCCCATTGCGCGTCGCTGACTGGTGGAAGGCCCGGCGTGCTGCACGGCAATCGGACGTATCTGTTGCAAACCGAAGAAGGCCAGATTTTGGATGGCCATTCGATCTCGGCGGGATTGGATTATCCGGGTATCGGGCCCGAGCATTCCTGGCTTCGCGATACCGGTCGGGTGGAATACGTTTCCGTCACCGACGCCGAAGCGCTGGAGGCCTTCCAGTTGTGCACCCGAATGGAAGGCATCATCCCGGCATTGGAGCCCAGCCACGCCCTGGCGCACGTGGCGAAGATCGCGCCGGATCTGCCGAAAGACCATGTCATGGTGATGAACATGTGCGGACGCGGTGATAAGGATATTTTTACTGTCGCCAAACACTTGGGCGTTGGGGTGACCGAAGAATGAGTACCGGAAAAATGAGTCCTGGGGGCAAAACGCGGGTCGAAACCCGGATTACCCGGCGGTTCGCGGCCCTGAAGGAAGAAGGTCGCAGCGGCTTCGTGACGTTCCTGACCGCCGGTGATCCCGATCCTGACACGGCCTTGGACATTCTTCTCGGGCTTCCTGAGGCTGGTGCGGACCTGATTGAAATTGGCGTCCCGTTCAGCGATCCCATGGCCGATGGACCGGCGATCCAGGCCAGTTCACTGCGCGCCATCAAGGCCGGCATGACCCTGGCCAAAACCCTGGATGCAGTGCGCGCCTTCCGGGTCAAAGACGACGACACGCCGATCGTGCTGATGGGGTATTACAATCCCATTTATATCTACGGCACCGAGGCGTTTTTGGTCGACGCCAAGGAAGCCGGCGTCGATGGGTTTATCGTCGTTGACCTGCCGCCGGAAGAAGAGGGCGAGTTCTGCTTGCCGGCCGTTGCCGCGTGTCTGAACTTCATCTACCTGACCGCGCCGACAACCGATGATGAACGTTTGCCGCGTGTCGTCGAGAACGCATCGGGGTTTGTTTATTTTGTCTCCATCACCGGCATCACGGGCACCAAGTCGGCGGATGCCGGCGAGGTCGCGGGGCATGTCGAGCGCATCCGCAAGGCTTCCGGTCTGCCGGTCGCGGTGGGTTTCGGCATCAATACACCCGAACAGGCGGCCAATATCGCGCGCGTCGCCGACGCCGCGGTGGTGGGCTCGGCGTTGGTCAAGGTGATCACCGACAATCTTGATGCGGACGGGAAGGCGGCGCCGGAAACAGCGGAACGCGTTTTGGTCCGGGTCAGTGAGTTGGCCGAGGGCGTGCGCAATGCGTAGCCAAGAGGCGTGGCAGCCCGTAGGGCGGACAGGGACTTATAAATGAACTGGTTGAAAAACATCGTTCGCCCGAAGCTGCGTGAGTTGGTCGGTGGGCAGAAAAAGGATGTACCCGACAATCTCTGGCATAAATGTCGCGATTGCAGCCAGATGATCTTTCATCGCGAATTGGAAAAGAACCAGCACGTTTGCCAGCATTGTGGTCATCATATGCGCCTTGGTGCCGTGGCGCGCTTGAAAAGTATTTTTGACGACGGTGCGTATACGACGATCAACCCACCTGACTCGCCGCCCGATCCACTCAAATTCAAGGACATCAAACGCTATTCCGACCGCCTCAAAGATGCCCGGAGTAAGAACGACACCGACGATGCGCTGACCGTCGCGCATGGTCAGCTCGGCGGCAACCCGGCAGTGATCGCGGTTTTGGATTTCGCCTTCATGGGCGGGTCCATGGGGATTGCCGTGGGTGAAGGGTTATTGGCAGCCGGCCAATTGGCGGTTGAAAAGGGTGCGCCGCTGGTGGTGTTTTCGTCATCGGGCGGCGCGCGCATGCAGGAAGGCATTCATTCGTTGATGCAACTGGCGCGCACCACCATTGCCGTAGACGACGTCCGCGAGGCGGGGCTGCCCTACATCGTCGTACTCACCGATCCGACGACGGGCGGGGTGTCTGCCTCATTTGCCATGTTGGGTGATATTGCCATCGCCGAGCCCGGAGCGATTATCGGATTCGCAGGCCAACGGGTGATCGAACAAACCATCCGCGAAACTCTGCCGGAGGGCTTCCAACGTGCTGAATATCTGCATGAGCACGGTATGGTCGATATGGTCTGCCACCGCCATGAACTCCGCGACACTCTGGCCCGGGTCATTGATCTGCTGATGAATAAGGGGGGCACTGATGATGAGGACGCCTCCCTGCCGGCTGTGGTTGACGCCGCCGCCCTTGAAGGGCCCGCTGACAGCGCCGACGCTGACGCCGGTGAAACCGCCGCTTGAGCCGAAGCGACGCCATCCTCGATCGTTTGATGGGCTTGCATCCGAAGCTCATTGATCTATCGCTGGGCCGCATTGAACGGCTGTTGAAAAACCTCGAGCATCCCGAAAACTACCTGCCGCCGGTCATCCATGTCGCCGGCACCAATGCCAAAGGCTCGGTTATCGCATATCTCCGCGCGATCTTCGAGGCGGCGGGAAAATTGGTCCATGTCTATTCATCACCCCATCTGGTGCGGTTTCATGAACGCATCCGGGTTGCCGGAAAGCTGATCCCGGAAGATGCCCTGGCGGTTCAGTTGGAAGAATGCGAAGCCGCGAACGGCGGTGAGCCGATCACCTTTTTTGAGATCACCACGGCGGCCGCGTTCCTGGCATTTGCGCGCCAACCCGCCGATGTGTTGCTGATGGAGACGGGGCTCGGCGGGCGTCTCGATGCAACCAACGTGGTGGCGCGGCCCAGATTGACGGTGATTACGCCTGTCTCCATGGATCATCAGCAATTCCTGGGCAGCACGTTATCTGCCATCGCCATGGAAAAAGCCGGCATCTTGAAAGCTGACGTGCCGTGCATTTTGGCCGCCCAGGCGCCGGACGCCGATACCGCCATCCGGTTTCGGGCCGAGGAAATGCGCGCCCCGCTGTACGCGCAAGGTAACGATTGGTCGGTCTCTCAAGTGGCCGGCGAGATGATCTTCGAAGGTGCGATGGGCCGCCACAACTTGCCATTGCCCAATCTCGCCGGCGCGCATCAGGTCGACAACGCCGGCATTGCGCTGGCGACCCTTGAGCGTTTTCGTGACGTGAAACTTTCAGATCCCGCCGTTGCCCAAGGCCTGACGAATACCGAATGGCCGGGCCGGTTGCAGCGCCTCAAGGACGGCCCGTTGATTTCAGGCATGCCGGAAAACGGGGAACTTTGGTTGGACGGCGGGCATAATCCCGCCGCCGGATTAGCACTGGCGCAACATGCGAATGCGCACTGGCAGGATCGGCCGCTGCATTTGATTGGCGGGATGATGAACTCGAAAGATTGCCGGGAATTCCTGGTGCCGCTTGCCGGCATCGCCGAGAGTTTTCAGGCCGTTGCCATTCCCGATGAGGTTAACAGTTTGGGCGCCGATGAACTGGCGGCGACGGCGACGTCATTGGGCATGGCGGCGACGCCCGCCGAAAGCGTTACCCAGGCATTGGCGACGATACTGTCGGCGGCGAGCGGGCCGGCTCGGGTACTGATTTGCGGGTCTTTGTACCTTGCGGGCACGGTCCTGGCGGACAATGGCTAGAGTGATATGATCAACGCGCTGAGGGAGACACCATCATGATCGTCGAGCAAATTTGGACAGGCAATGCCTACCGAAACTTCAATTACCTGATCGCCTGCGCGGAGACCGGTGAGGCGATGGCCGTTGACCCGCTGGATCACGAAAAATGCCTGGCCGGCGCAAAGGCCCGGGGTTGGACGATCACGCAAATCCTCAACACCCATGAACACGGCGACCACATCGGCGGGAACGGCCCGATGGTTGACGCGACAGGGGCCAAAATTTTGGCTCATGCCAATGCCAAGGGCCGCATTCCGAACATGGATGTGGGATTGGGCGCCGGTGATGTGGTCAAGGTGGGCAAGAGCGTTGAATTGGAAAGCTTGGACACGCCCGGCCATACCATGAGCCATGTTTGCCTGCTGTCTCGGACTGATCAGCCGGCCTTGTTTTGCGGCGATACACTATTCAACGCCGGGGCGGGGAATTGCCACAACGGTGGCCATCCGAACGAGTTATATGAAACCTTCGCCGGCCAATTGGCGAAATTGCCTGATGAGACGATGATCTATCCCGGGCATGACTATATCGCCAATAACCTGCAGTTCACCTTGGACCGCGAGCCCGACAACGAAAAAGCCAAGGCATTGCTGGGCAGTGCGGAAAAGCAGGATCCCGATGCCGCCCTGGTGACGACCATTGGATTGGAGAAGGAAGTGAATACCTTTTTCCGCCTCCACAGCCCAACCGTCATCTGCCGCTTGCAAGAAGCGTTTTCCGATGTGGGAGACAATCCCGACCCGAAGACGGTCTTCGTCAAATTACGCGAATTGCGTAACAGCTGGTAGGCGATTAAATGTTTTCCGACACCCAGCTTTTCAAGGCGCTCGCCGGAATGGCGCCGACCTTGGTTGCGGCCACCTCGCCGCCCTTGAAAAGGATCAGCGTCGGGATACCGCGGACGCCATACTTCGACGGCGTCATTGGGTTATCGTCAATGTTGATTTTGGCGACCGTGATCTGGTCACCCATTTCGTTGTCCAATTCCTCGAGCGCCGGTGCGATTTGTTTGCAGGGGCCACACCATTCAGCCCAGAAATCGACGACCACGGGGCCGTCGGCATTGAGAACATCGCTATCGAAGGAATCGTCGGTGACCTGTTTCGGCATCAAATCAATCCTATCACGGGGGGTTGTTCCGTATGATCCGAAATCTAGGCACGCGGCGATGGCGCGTCAAGGTGCGTGGGGATCAAGAACTTGGTCGCTGAGCGGCATCAGTCTGGGGCCGTCTGTCCATAGCAGGATCGTTGCGATTTCGCGGTTCGGATAAATTTGTCTGAGCGCTGCGCGGTAGGCGGCCATTTGGCGCAGATAGACCGGTGCGACATTTTTTTCGTCATCGGGCGGCGGCCGATTCGTTTTGAAGTCGATGACGGTAATTTTGTCATCTTCGACCAAAAGCCTATCCACCTGCCCTGAAATGACACAAGGTTCATTTGTTCCGATATCCCCGGCGATGGGGACTTCGGCGCGGCTTCCCGGGCCGAATATGGGCGCGATCGCGGCACTTTCCATGATCGATAAGACTTCCCGCGCGATTTCAACCTGTTCGCGCTGGGCCAGATCATGCGAAGGTTCCGCCAAGAACGCCGCCGCCGCCGCTTCGCGGTTATGTTCCGAGACTTCGGGAAGGGTCTGTAACAATGCATGAATCAGCCGGCCACGCTTGAAACGATTACCATCTTCGTCGAGTGGCGAGGCGACGGGAGGTTCATCATCGGGCCGCGACGGCGCTAGCGGTTTTGTCGGTGTCGGCTCGTCCGGTGCGTCCTGATGCGCCCATTCTGGAATGGCTGTCATGCCGCCAGCCAAGGCAAGCTCCATTCCAACTGCATCAGGTAGCTCGATCTGCGGCTCACTGACACGTAGGACCGGTGAGCCATCAGTATCCACAGGCTCGGCAATCTCCTGCATGGCGTCTTCGACCAAACGATACCAGCAATCATCCGGCATCGCCCTCTGGCCTTCAAACCCAGCCACATAAAGGCGATCTTTGGCCCGGGTCAGCGCCACATAGAGAAGCCGCCGATACTCTTGTAGCGTCTCCGTTCGCCGTGCTTCCTTGAGGGCCCGGCATCGAGCCTCTTCGTTTTCCGCAAAGGCCGGCCATAAGACCAGATCATCATCTGACCAATACACCCGCGAGTCGGATTGAGCACCAGGCAGTGAACAGGTGTCCGGAAGTATGACGATCTCCGCCTGCAGGCCTTTTGCACCATGCACCGTCATCACCCGAACCTCATCAGCGCCTTGCTCGAGGTCACGTTTTACCTCCACCTCTCCTATCTCTATCCAGTTCAAAAACCCTTCCAGAGAAAGTGGATGTTGGCGTTCAAATTCCAGTGTAAGACTGAGAAATTCATCAACGGGATCGGTCGCTTCCGCACCAAGGTGAGCCTGCAACGCCTCACGTCCGCCATTGCCCAGTCGGTGAGAGAAAAACTCAAAAGGCGGCTGGGCGTCAGCATGGCGAAGTATTTCCGAAAGGAAATTGCTTGCATTGGCGTAAGCTGCAGATTGGTCTTGCCGACTTCGAAGTTCAGCCCAGAGTGTGCCGGCCCGGCCCTGGGCTAAATCGAAGAGCTGTTCTTCATTGAACTCAAGGAAGGGGCCTTTGAGAACAGTTGCGGTATTTAAATCGTCATCCGGCAATATCGCAAAGCGACCGAGGGCGATCAGATCTTGGACAGCCATGTGGTCGGTCAGGATCATGCGATCACGACCGGCCACGGGCACACTTCTTGCCTTAAGCGCACGGACCAATTCTTCGGCAAAAGTCCCGCGCTTACGTAGCAAGATCATTACGTCACCAGGTTGAATGGGGCGGTTTGCTGATTCCAGAACCTCAGCATTCACAATCCAATCGCTGATTGTATCGGCGATCTTTTCTGCCAATCTGACTTGCGGATTGCCTGGGGCCAATTGATCGAGGGGCGCATCCCACGGTCCCGTTTCCGGCGCGTCTTCTGGTTTCATCGTTGGCCAAAGTTCGACCAATCCCGCCTGCCCCTGGCGTGCGGATATGTGACGGACCGGCCGATCCGTGGCAGTTAATCCATCAGAAGCATCAAGGTTTCCAAATACCTTATCCACGAGTTGCAGGACTACCGGCACGGAACGGAATGACTCGGCCATTTCCACCGGTCTCCAGTCCTGATGCGCCGCCGTTGCGGACTCTCTAAAATACACCTCGGTCTCTGCGAATGAGGCCGGATCGGCGCCTTGGAAACTGAAGATCGATTGTTTCTCGTCGCCGACGGCAAATACAGTTCGTGGTTTGTCGGAATTCGCCACCATGTCACCGTGGCGCCCCGAGCCCGCGAAGAAATCAACGGTCAGGCGCTTAATGATATCCCATTGTTGAGGGCTGGTATCTTGAGCCTCATCAACGAGGACATGGTCAATGCCACCGTCAAGTTTGTAATGAACCCAAGAGACCCCACTATCGCTTTCCAGTAATAGACGGGCTCGCTCGATCAGGTCGTCATAGTCGAGAAGGCCTCGCGCCTCTTTAATTTTTGCGTAATCACCCAACAATTCTGCACCGACGCGAACTAGTGCCGCGGTAGCCTCTGCCAAATCAATGGCGCGTAGCCGTTCAACGATTGTGGCGATATTTTCTTGTTGCGCCATCGCGATTTCAAGGGCGTTCGCATCGGCGGCTTGTGCACCTTTTGTCACCAGACGGCCGGCACTTCGGGGTTCTAATTTTGCCGTCATGAATAGATCGGAAAAATCATCGATATAGCTCGCTGTTCGTGCCGGGGCATCTTTTGCGAGCCACCCCCTTAACCGTGATGATTTGGCTTGATCAGAGGCCGCGCCTTGGCTCCAAGCTTCGGCCAATCGCTCAAGATCAGCCCGTTCGATTGGGTGCTGCGAAGCCGCATTCGTGAGGGCCGAAAGTCGTGTTTCGCCGTCGTTGAGATCAAGAGCTTCATGCAGGTAGGTAATGAAATTCGACACTGTGCCATGGTGTTTGAGCAAAGTATGAAATTGATGACGATTTGAATCCAGCGCCTGCATGACCTGGGCAAATCGATCTTCGTTAGTTAGTCCGGCGAGGTGTTGCAAAGCCGAGGCCGTTTCGGAGCCGCGGGCGGTGAATGTCCGTGCAAGGACCCTGTCGCGCGCCTTTTCTCGCCACTCATGTGCAGCGCGTTCGTCGATGACAGTGAATTGTGGCGCCAATCCGGCTTCCAAGGGGAACCGGCCAAGTAGTGACTCGCAGAAGGAATGAACGGTCCGGACATTCAGAGTTTCAGACGCGTCCAGGGTTTCAGCGAAAAGCATTTGGGCGCGGCTCATCTCGACATCGCTCGGCGTGCGATTGAGAAGCCCTTGAAGATCTATAACGAGAGTGTGGTGGTCAATAGCTGACCATCGACTAAGACGTGCACTCAAACGGTTCGCCATTTCCGCCGCGGCAGCCTTGGTGAAGGTGAGGCAGAGAATGCGTCCGGGCGCGGTCCCGGCAAGCAGCAGTCGGGAAATTCGATCCACCAGCACGCGCGTTTTCCCTGTACCGGCATTTGCCGACACCCAAACGGATTGTTTCGGGTTGGCGGCAATGATTTGGTTCGCGGTGCCTAAAACAGCGGGCGCGCTCATGATCGATCACCTCCTGCGAGGCGCCATTCCTTAATCCGCGCCAAATGGCCATAGTCGCCATAGTCATCCAGGAATTTGGGCCGCCGGTGAGGCAAGTAGGGTGTATTGGGGTTGTCGAACACGGCAATGAGGTTGGCTAAGCCTTTGTAGGCATCCTCCACGACGGAATCGACATCCAGTTTCATCGGCTTTTCTTCACCCGGTTCACGGCCGCCGGATAGTCGAACGTATAGAAGTTGAGCCACTGCAGCGGACGGCAAACCCTGAAAGCCGCCCGCTCGGGCGATGGCGGCTTCAAGCGATAACTGTGGCGCCAGGCCCGACGCAACCATGGGCGCGCTTGGCGTGGTGCCTGTTTTGTAATCGAGTATAGACAATCCAACGTCGGCACGAAAATCAATGCGGTCGGGTTTGGCGGTCAATTTGAACCGCCCAAATGGGCCGTCGAGGCTGATTTCACCACGTTTCTCAAGCAGTACAGTTTGCCATCCAGCCTTTCGGCGGTCGCGCTCCCAGGCAACAAACCATTCGGCAAGACGCTCGAACCTTGGCCACCAAAAAGCCCTGACGCCGGGCCGGGCTAGCGTGTCTTGAAATATGTCTTGGCCTATCTCAAGAAGCCGGGCCATGGCGTTGTCGGGAAGATCATCAGGAAATTGCCGCACGAATTCTTCAAGAGCTTTGTGAACGATGGTCCCGCGATCCGCGGCGTCCGGTGCGGCATCAATTTTTTCCAGTGCCCGCAACCCAAGCACTTTGTTCGCATAGAGAGCGTAGGGGTCCCGTATCCACGTTTCGATCCGAGTGACTGAAAGTTCACGTGGCCGAAATTCAACCGGAGGGGTTGGTTTCGGTTGTGTGCAGCGTCGTTCCTCAATTGGCGCATCCAGCGATTCAACCCACTGCAACCAAGGTGCGCCAGTGCTGATTGAGATTTTGTTATCCAGACGCTCTAAGAGATTGTCGAAGCGGCGAGTCCAGCGGCAAGGAACTGTCGGTGTACCTTCCACCCGTTCTGCCCGCGTCAGCACCACTTCGGGCGCGGCGAAACCTTGAGTAAAATCGTGCGCAGATAATCCAATTCGGCGTTCTGGAAGCGGCAGTCCGAACTGAGACATCATCGATCTGTTCATCCACGGGCTGACCTGGACTTCAGATGGCCAAGTGCCTTCGTTGAGGCCGCCAAGGATCAAGGTATCTGCACGTTGAAGTCGAGCTTCCAGGGGGCCCCAGATCGACAAGCGCGGGTGGGCGCCAAAGTGCGGGCGGACGACGCGGCCGGCGACCAAGGCATCGAAGAATGCCGGATAATAACCAGGTGCCAGACTAACGGTGGTACCGTGTTCGATGAGTTCAGATATAAAGCCGGCGGCGGCGTCACCGGCCTCTCCAGACCACAAACGCTCGGCACCTGAAACATTGTCTGTTTCGGCCATTGCTTCCGCGGCTTTTACGTGATGATGCACTAAATCGTTTAAGGCCAGTTCGGGCGACCGCATGGCGTTCAACAAAGGTGACATTCGGATGTCGAGCCGCTGCACCAATTCGATCAAATCAGGGTGTTTGTCCGGAATGGCGTCTCGAAGCCCTTCAAATCCGCCGTCAGGCCGTGGGCCGCGGAGCACGGCCATCTCCAATTGTCGGGCCTGCCTGCGCAGGACTGCGGGGGATAATCCTGCGGCGGCCATGGGATGCTTTAAAAGTGCCAACAAGGAGACGGGCGCCAAATCGTCCACCGCCACTGCGGCGATTAGTCGTAGAAACGCCCCAGGCTGTGTATCAGCCAGGGGATGTCCTGCGGAATCATCAACAGAGACCTGCCACCGCGACAGTTCAGCAGTGACGCGGCGCGCGAGGCCGCGGTCGGGTGTGACCAGGGCTGCAGTTTTGCCGGGCTCCTCTAATGTTTGGCGCATCATTAATGCGATGGCGCAGGCCTCTTCACGCGGCCCTGGGCAATCCAATCGGGTCACGCTGTCCAAGGCACCTTTCACTGATTCAGATAAACCGTTGATCTGCAATTCTGCGGCGGCGGGCGCCAGAGCTGCGTTGATGAGGCAGCTACGTGCAGGCTGAGTGGCATCAATATCGGAAAGCGGCCAATCGGAGACCTGGCTGCGCTGCAGCCCCATATGTTCGATCAGCCTAGCCATGCCATATTGGGGGTGGCCTTCGGATAGATTGTCCCAAACGCCATCAGATGCATCACGGTCGAGACCAGGCAGGACGACACAGCCGTTCGGCAACAAGGCTATCGTCGATAAAAGATCAGCTGTCGCCGGGATTGAGCCCGTTGAGCCTGCGGCGATGACAGGGTCTGATGGAGGTTGATTGCGCCACAACTGGGTCCGGGCTTCCAATAGGCGATTGCGTCGATCTGCCGGATCCAGGCAATTTTCCGCAGCAAGTAATTCCGGCCACACATCGGTCAAGACCTTCAAAAAATCCAAGGTGATTTGCCAATGGGCCGCGAACTCTTCGGGCACGAGATCGGCAAGCCCGCTCAGTTCCACCCGCTCTGTATGAATCTGATCAAGTAGCCGCCCCAGTTCTTTCGCTAGGCGAACCGCTTGATCCGGTGTCGTATCCTTATCGGGTCGAGCCAGAATAAGGCGCGTGAGAAGCAACTGACGCCGCAAACCGGGCATCGCCGGGGGGAGAGACAAGCCGCCGTCACCGGCAATACCTGGATCTTCCCAAGCACTGATCAACAGTTCATCTTCATCCATATCGCCGAGTGGCAGCATTCGCGGCAACAAGGTGGGCCGCCCACCGCCAATTCTGAGAAATGCATCGCGGAGTGACCGACATGCGCGTCGTGTTGGCAGCAGAACAGTGACTCGGGCCAGCGCATCCGGTGCTTCGCCGAATTGTTCTTGGATACCTGTAGCCAACGCGTCAACAAATGGCCAGCCCGCGGGAATGGTATAGACGTGGGGGGTAATTTCTTCGCTCACCACGAAACACTCATTGAATTTCCATCAACAAATTCACCGGTGCTTGGTCTCAGGAAATCGAACTTGAAGGTAATCCTCTGCTACAGAAAGACCGTCCGGCGTGCCGATGTGAAACCACTCGCCATCATGGACGACACCATATAATCGGCCCGCAGCCAATGCCCGGTCATATGCCCAATTCAAAGAGAAAGCGCCGGTGGGGGCGTCCTCAAGAATTTCTGGATTGATGATTTGAACACCCGCAAACAACCAGGGTGAAACTTCTCCCTCCGGGCGCCGCGCGAGCTTTCCATCGGGTTCGCAAATAAAATCCCCTCGGCCATCGTATCCGTAAGCCACGACGGTCGAATGGAGCAACAACAGCACATCCATGCTGGAAGGATCCCATTCCGTGACCATACGCCTCAATGTATTGGTCGGCCCATCGAGCCAGAAGGCATCGCCATTGACGACAAAAAAAGGCTCTTGCCCGAGAAGCGGCAGCGCTTTTTTGACGCCGCCGCCAGTTTCAAGAAGCTCGTTTTCCGGGGAAAACTCAACACGTGGAGTCAGTCGGGTCTTCAGGTGACGTTCAATCTTATCACCAAGGTAGTGAGTATTGACGACCACGTCGGAAATGCCGGCGACTTCAAGCCGATCCAGGGCATGCTCAATGAGTGGTCTGCCGTTCAACTTGATCAAAGGCTTGGGTGTTTTGTCGGTGATCGGGCGCATCCGAAGCCCTTTGCCGGCGGCAAGTATCATCGCACGAGTAGGGCTGGAGGAGGTGGAGATTTCGGTCATGTTTCGGCCATGGCAGAATTTGGTATTCCTCTGCGGTCCGCAGGGAGATGCGTGTTCATCCATTCGGCGACACTCGCCAATGCCGGATGCCGTAAATTAGCCTCGAGCAATTTCCAGACCCGTGGAATATGCACCAAATAATCCGGTTTTGCATCTCGAACGCAAAGACGGGTGAAAATGCCGATAACCTTGGCGTGACGCTGAGCGGCCAAAATTGCAAACACCGTTTCGAATTGATCACGGGCGGGACCGGGTTCGCGCAAATTTGGCGTGGCAGATATGTAGCGGCGCCACATTCTGTCTCGGAGCGCCAGTCGAATATCGCGCCGTGCATCCTCGAGAAGTGACATCAGGTCATACGCGGCAGGCCCTGCGAGCGCATCTTGAAAATCCAGCAATCCACAACGTTGCACGCCGTCTCGGGATGGTAACCAGACGAGATTATCGACGTGGTAATCGCGGAGAACCAGCGTTGGCTCAGTTGCGAGCACGGGTTTCAGAGCGCCTTGCCACGCAGTCGTATACGCGGCGCGGTTTTCAGCGGATATAACTTGGCCAGTGATTGCAGGTTGATACCAATCCGTCAGCAGTAACACTTCATCCAAATATCGATCCATCGTGTAGCGCGGAAGATTCACCGGCAAGGCGTCCTCGCCGCTCCGGTTATGTAGATCACTCAGCACATCGGTCGCCGAGGCATATAGCCTTTCTTCGAGGGCTTCCCATTCGGTTTCTGGCGCGCTTGCGAGGGCGCGGGTAAATGTATCGTCGCCAAAATCTTCAAGCAGCAGCAGCCCAGTTTCTGAGTCCTCAGCCAGAATTCGAGGCGCTGAAAATCCGAGCTCAATCAAATGCCCGGCGATCTTCGTAAACGGGCGCACATCCTCTTTCGGCGGTGGGGCGTCCATCAGTACGACTGTGCGCCCGCCATCGCTGATACGTTCATAGCGCCGGAAAGATGCATCATCCGCCAATGTACTTCGGCTTGCATTGTCCCAGCCGTTTGATGCGAGAAACGCTACGATGGCGGCGTCTCGGCTAGGCATGGATCGCGCCTTCGCCCATGCCGTCAATCAGCCGCGCTTGCCAATAGCCGTGCCCCGTCAACCGTGCGCGGCGCGCGCCTGTGCCGGCGCCCGGCCTGAGATGCACGTCCAACCGGTTGGCCGGTAACCACGGGCCCAACCGGTCCGGCCATTCAACTAATGAGACACCGTCGGCGAAGGCGTCCTCAATCCCCAGTTCCATCACCTCGTCCGGCGTCTTCAACCGATAGAGATCGAAATGATGGACCGGCGCCGCCCCGCCCTCGTAGACCTCGAGAAGCGTGAAAGTCGGGCTCGGGACGTCTTCCAATGTGGCGCAATAGGCCCGGATGAAGGCCCGGGCGAGGACCGATTTGCCGGTGCCGAGATCGCCGGAAAGCGCGAACACGTCGCCACCATTGGCTGCCCCGGCGAGCCGTCGCCCGAGGGCCTGGGTGGCGGCCTCGTCGGGTAAATCGACATCCAGCGTGTTGTCTTCGTCCGCGATCATGACTGATTTGTTTAGAACAACTGGCGCCAGACGGAAACCACAAAGGGAAACCACAAACGGAAACAATAAACGGAAACCATCAACGGAGCCCACAAAGCGCCGGCCCGCCCAACTGTATCGGGACCGGCTGGCCGGAGGGCGGCCCGCTACCGATGCCCTTTATTCCCCGGCGGCGCATCAAAAACCGGGGTCGAAAACGTTTTAATTTCAGGCCTTTGACAAAAAAATGACGGAACAATGTTCCTGGAACATCGCCACTTAACGTGGCGGCGTAAGCCCGGAACATCCCCCGGAGGGAAGCGCCACGCGGGATTGCCTCGCCGGCCATCCCGCCCCCCGCAGCAGCCGAACGACCAGGGTGGCGTGCGCCCCACCCTTGAATTTTGGTTTGTCAGCAAATGTCTGCAAAAGTCACCATTTGTACGCATTTTTACCGATGCGCTTGGGCGAAATCGTTGCATATCAACGCGTTAGACCGGTGTACAAATGTGTACATGTTTTTGGCAAAGTCAGTATTTGTCATCCCAATGTCATCATTTGTCTACATGGGGACTGGCGGGGCGGAAACGGCGATTTAACCGCGAAGGATGTCCAGTGACCGCCGTGACTTAGCGCCACGACGCAAGCGCCGAACATCCCGTAAAGGGCGGCTGCAATCATTTCCCACGCGCCCATACTTCGACATTGTTCTGCGACCGTGGCGGCATGCGCCGCCGCCTAAGCGCAGGTTCGCAAATCCGTTCTTCATCTTCGGAATGGCGTTGCTTGTTGTCTCCTGCGCGCCTTCAGGTGAACTTGTAGAACGATCTAAAACTGACACCGAGGAAATTGATAGTACCGCGATCAAGGTCTTACAGAACCTTGCACGTGCGGGAGATACATCTGCGCAAATTAAGTTAGGCGGGCTGTATTTGAGAGGAGAAGGGGTAAATCAGAATCACAAGTTGGCGTTTAAATGGATTAAGTCTGCTGCTGACTTTGGAAAAACCGAAGGAATGTATTTGGTAGGCCTGATGTACGAGGGCGGACATGGTGTCGAAAGAAATTATAAATTAGCGTTCAAATGGTATTCTCGTGCTGCTGAAATCGGATTTGGTAACGCTAATCTTCGACTGGGCGGGTTATATGAAAATGGCCACGGTACTCCTAGAAACCGCCGCCTCGCATTTGATAAATTTAAACTAGCTGCAGATAAAGGCGTTCCAGAGGCATCCGTGAAATTGGCCCAGTATTACCTCCTGCCAAGGCAAAAGGATTTTGTTCGCGCCCATATGTGGTTGGGTATTGCACAAAGCCAAATGAGCGACGATTGGTTGCGGCTCGGCAACCATAAAAAGGGGACAAAGGGCGATGTGGAGCGCCTACGAAGAAAAATCGAGAATAAGATGTCCTCCGAACAGATCGTGACGGCAAATAGACGTGCCGATGAATGGATTAACACCGGTAAATTTTCCTGGGATGGTCTTGGCGGGTCCGCCAAAATTGGACTTTCAGATTCGTTAAAAGAATTGCGTCACTCTGCCGCGCGGAGCGAGGCAACAGCTTTGTTTTCTCTTGGTGCCGCTTTTGAGCTTGGAGATGTCGTTGAGCAAGATTTCGCCGAAGCCTACAAATGGTATTACCTCGCAAGCCAGAAGGATCCAGGAAACGCAACTTACTCATTGGCATTATTCAAAATCGTAAATCGGCTTCCGGCCGGTGACGTTATTGAAGGTAGAAGACGCGCCGAAGCATGGGGCATCGAGCGGTATGGGAAAGGATTGGACCCAGTCCATGCCATTTTCGAGCCAGGCAGTCTTGAGCTACGGCTGACTTGGGGAGGATTTCGCGCAGAAGTCGCTGGCAAAATGACGACAAAGGCTCATAGAAAATTTGGAGACATTTTGCTGCAGATGTCATCCGGTACGGTATGTCCAGGAGAGTGGAAATACGAGAGAGGGAAATACTCGGGGGGCGGTGAATTGCCGGTTGGCTCATGGATGGTTGACTGCGGCAATGGAAATCGCGCGTCAGGATCGTACGTCAGTTTCACTCCAACAACTGGAGCCGGTGAGGGCGTTGACGGAAATAAGAACAAGGTAATTTTTAGATTTGGATATAAAGAATCCAATCCAACTTTATTTCAACAGGTTGACGAAGGTGTCTTATGCCGCTTGGGTACTGAGTATTGGCAGAGTTCAACTTGGGATCGCCGAGTCCTAGCCAAAGAATTCGTCGATGAAGCCAAACGCCGAGGACTTGATGCTGAAGCGTGTGCAACGCATCGAAATTACATTTCTCGGTCCAGCGCGGCAATCAAATGATATATCAGGAATCTGCATATGATATGTCCGTCTTGGGTCATTAGCAGCCCACTGCCCCGGCCTTTCCGCGTGTCTGCACCGGGCGGCCTAGCGGACCTCAGGGGCTAGCGCGCGCGAACGCCCCGCCACGACCCTTTCCCGCTTGCCTGCGCCCGCGCAGAACGCCATCTTGGCGCCATGAATGAAGGGGCTTTCAATTTGACGGCGGCGGCGGCCGGCGGGGCGCATGAGGCGGATGTCGTGATTGTCGGCGCCGGGCCGGTCGGGCTGTTCGCAGTGTTTCAGTGCGGCATGCTGGGGATGACATGTCATGTCGTTGATGTGCTGGACCATGTCGGCGGGCAGTGTGCGGCGTTGTATCCGGAAAAACCGATCTACGATATTCCGGGGCTGCCCGAGGCGTCGGGCCAGGAACTGACCGAGCGCTTGAGCGCCCAGGCGGCGCCGTTCGCGCCGGTGCTTCATCTGGACCAACAGGTCATGGCGTTGGAACAGGGCGGCGAGGGCGCCGCGCCGACCTGGACCCTGCGGACGGCGGCGGAGACGGAACTCCGCGCAAGCGTGGTAATCATTGCCGCCGGGGTCGGCGCGTTTCAGCCGAAGCGCCCGCCGCTGGACAGCATTGGCGCCTTCGAGGGCCAGCCGGAGGGCCAGGGCGTGCACTATGCGGTCCGCGACCCCGGCGCTTACCGGGGGAAACGCGTGGTGATCGCGGGGGGCGGTGACAGCGCCGTCGATTGGGCGCTGGCGCTGACCGACAGGGGGGCGAAAGTTTACGTCGTGCATCGACGCGACAAGTTTCGCGCGGCGCCTGGCAATGTCGGGCGGATGCGCGCCTTGGCGGATGACGGCCTTATTGAGCTTGTCGTGCCCGGGCAATTAACGGGGGTCGACGGCGACGGCGGGGCGCTCAGGGCTGTCACGGTCATGCATGATGCAAAGCCGCGGACTATTCCCGCCGACGCGCTGTTGCCCTTCTATGGCATGGCGCAGACCCTTGGTCCCATCGCCGATTGGGGGCTCGGCCTGGAGCGCAATCGCATCCTCACCGACCCAACAACGGCCGCGACCAATCATCCGGGCGTGTTCGCCATCGGCGACATCGCCCATTACCCCAACAAATTGAAGTTGATCCTAACCGGTTTTTCCGAAGCCGCCTTTGCCGCTCACGCGGCCCATGGGATTGTGTTTCCGGACAAGGCGCTGCATTTCGAATATTCAACGACCAAGGGGCTGCCCGCGGGTTAATCCTGGGGCGGCGTGCCGCCTTCCGAGCCCGCATCCGGATTGCCGTTTAGATCGGGGGTGCTGTCTTCATGATCGTTACCGCCGTCGCCGCCATCACCCTCGTCCAGCAAGCGCCGGACGTCATCCAGGGCGCCTTGCGGGCTGGTGGCGATGTTCAATTCCGGTAGGCCGTCAGTTTCCCGGAGCGCACCGCCGACGTTGCCGGCGGGGATGCGGCAGGTCACCGTCGTGCCTCGGCCCGGCATGGATTTGATGTCGATTGTTCCGCCGTGCAAGCCGACAAAGTTGCGCGCAATGGACAACCCAAGGCCTGGGCCGTTGCCGGCATCATCATCGGTCGCCTCAGGTGGTTTGGTGCCCCCTTGTTTGAACGGTTGGAAGACCCGCTCACGTTCGCCGGCGGGAATACCGACACCGGTATCAGCTACTGTAATGACAATATCGCCGCCACTGGCGCTTCCTTGGCGCCGGGCTTCGAGGCGGAGGCTGCCGTGCGGTGGGGTGAAGGTAATGGCGTTGCTCAGCAAATTGAATATCACCTGTTTCAGGCGTTTCTCGTCGGCGATCATCCAACCGATATCAGGGGGGCAATCGAACTCAACCTTTAAGTTGCGGTGCCTGGCACGTTCTTGAATAAGGTTCAGGCAGGTCACCAGGAATGCATGAACATCGAATGTGTCTTTCTCAAGTTTTAGTCTTCCGGTTTCTATCGATGTCAGATCAAGAATATCACCGAGGATCGACATCACCGTCCGCGACGTCGCGAGAATGCCATTGGTGTACTCAGATTGGCGTGGGTTGAGCTCGCCGAACAGGTTTTGTGACAGCATGTCTGCAAACCCGATTACCGTGTTGAGCGGTGTCCGAACCTGATAAGAAACATTGGCGATGAATTCGGTTTTCATCTTGTCCGCTTCTTGGAAGGCCTTTGCCTGTTGGCGCAGTGCTCCTTCAACGCGCGCACTGTCGGTAACGTCCAAATACGATAACAGCACGGCGCCATCGGGCAGTGGAACATTAGCTTGATCAACAACTGTGCCGTTGGTCAGTTTGATCTGGCCGGAGGTTTGGGCACGCGACAACAGCCGAGCGACCACAAGGTCGCGGTGTTGGCGCCAGGCATCATCAGTCCAGCTATCGTTATCTTGCGCCGGCGGCGTCAGGGCGCGGCTCCGATCGACAACATCGGAAATATGCGGTTCCGTTTGAAGATATGTATCGTCGAGATTCCATAACCGCGCGTAAACGGGATTAAACAGCGTCAAACGGCCATCGCTTCCATAAACCGCCACCCCTTCGTGTAGATTGTCGAGCGTTTCACGCTGTACGGCGCCCTGTTCCTTCATCGAACGCTCAAGGCCCAATTGCTGGCTCATGTCATCATAAGCGAAGATCAAACCACCATCGGCGTGCGGTGCCACGGTTCGCTTGATCGTGCGACCATCGGGAAGATGCATGAGATCTTGCACCGGTACTGTTACGGCGTTGAACTGCGCTAATCGTTCCGCTTTGAAAGCTCTAAAATCGGCGACCTCCGGCAATTGCCTACGCTCGCGCAATTTTTCCAGAATTTCTCCAAATTCGGGTTTGTCACGCAGCCAACCGGCATCAAGGTCCCACAATTTGACGAAAGCTGGGTTGCAAAAATCCAAGCGTTTGTCGGCAGTGAAAATGGCGATCGAGTTGCTGAGCGTTTCCAGAACGGCGTCACGGGCCTGGGTCTGGCGTTTCAATTCACCTTCCGCTTCTTCGCGCTCGGTTCGATCGACGGCAAAGCCGACCGTGCCGCCGGTTTTTGCACTTTCTTCTGGGGCGCCGCCCTGGGCGCCCAAGGGAATCTCCGTGACGTCCATGAGCCGGGCCGCATTGTCCACGTCAAGCAACCGGCGCTCTGTAAATGCGTGGCCTTGCTGTCTCGCTTTTTCAGCCATTGCCGGCGCTTCATCGACAACTCCTTGCGCGGCATGGTTTACAAAAGCAATGCGCAAACCTGAATCGCGCAACCAGATCGGAATCGGCATGGCGTCCAGCAATGCCGTCAAATGACGGTCATCAAGTCCCGAAGCATTTGCGCCGGGCGGGTGCGCCGTCGGCGCTTGTCCCGTTGCATCAGCGCCGTCGCCTGTGGAAATTTCACTGACGTCGCGCATCCAGACGATATCGGCGACGGGTTGGCCGTCATCAGTCTCGGCCCGCGCGCCAACGGCTTCCAATGTCCGTTTGCCAGACGTCAGCAGAATGCCAAAAGGAGACCCGTTGCTTCGTAGGGCGGATACGTTGCGTTCGAGGGCTTGTAACGAGCCGCCTTCGAAGCGGCTTCGTATGTCGTCATATCGGGCATGTGTGCCGCCTTCGAGGTTGAGCAGTACGGCCAAGCGCCGCGAACATGTAATTCCGCCCAGAATATGATCCCACAAAAACAAGCCGTCGGGTGCCGTGGCGAGGATTTCCTTGGCACGTGTTGCCACCGCCGTGAGCCTCTCGCGGTCAACTTCCAATCTTTGTATTCGGGCTCGTTGAGAAAAATAGAGAATGCAGAATATGATTGCTGTGGCACACGCCGCAATAACGGCGACCAGCGACGGGTCCATCTCACCGAGAGGCCCTTTTGCGATCGATGCGAAGAAATCGCTAATGCGGGTTTTCAATTCTTCAGACGACATGCCCGACTGTACCCGCGGGCCCTCCCCGGCGGCAAGGGATACAGCGACGAGACAGAGAATGTGGATGTCGACGACGCAATAAAAAAAGGCGGCCTTTCGGCCGCCTTTTCAATAAATAAACGGCAAGATCAATAGCGATATGCTTCTGGCTTGTGAGGTCCGTCTACACTGACGCCGATGTATTCGGCTTGGTCGGCACGCAATGTCGTCAGATTGACACCCAGTTTCGCAAGATGCAGTGCGGCAACTTTCTCGTCCAAATGTTTGGGCAGGACGTAGACTTGATTTTCATACTTGCCGGGATTTTCCCAAATTTCCATCTGCGCCAACACTTGATTGGTGAAGCTCGCGGACATGACGAAGCTTGGGTGGCCGGTCGCACAGCCGAGGTTAACCAGCCGCCCTTCGGCGAGAACAATTATCCGTTTGCCGTCGGGGAATTCGATCTCGTCAACCTGCGGCTTAATATTGTCCCATTTCAGGTTTTTTAGGCCGGCGATTTGAATTTCGGAATCGAAATGGCCGATGTTACAGACGATGGCACGGTCCTTCATGGCTCGCATATGGTCGACCGTAATAACGTCGATGTTGCCCGTCGCGGTAACGAAAATGTCGGCCTGTGGCGCGGCATCTTCCATGGTCACCACTTCGAAACCTTCCATGGCGGCCTGCAAGGCGCAGATCGGGTCGGCTTCGCTTACCATAACCCGGCACCCGCCGTTGCGAAGGCTTTCGGCGGAGCCTTTGCCGACGTCACCGAAGCCGGCAACCATGGCGACTTTACCGGCCATCATGACATCGGTGGCGCGACGGATGGCATCGACCAGACTTTCGCGACAACCATATTTGTTGTCGAATTTCGATTTAGTGACAGAATCGTTGACGTTGATGGCGGGGAATAAGAGCGAGCCTTCTTCCGCCATGTGCTGCAGGCGGTGAACGCCGGTGGTCGTCTCTTCGGTGACGCCCTTGATGGCCGCACCCATTTTCGAATACCAGCCGGGCTGTTCTTGAACTCGTGCCTTGATCGCCGCGAACAGAACTTCTTCTTCTTCGCTGCCCGGATTGCCGAGCACCGAGAGATCTTTTTCCGCCTTGATGCCGAGGTGGATCATCAAGGTGGCGTCGCCGCCGTCATCTAAAATCATGTTGGGTGTGCCGCCATCCGCCCACTCGAAAATGCGGTGCGCATAGTCCCAGTATTCTTCGAGCGTCTCGCCCTTTGTCGCGAATACAGGCGTATTTGTGGCTGCGATGGCTGCCGCGGCGTGATCTTGGGTTGAGTAAATATTACATGACGCCCAGCGCACTTCGGCGCCAAGGGCTTGCAATGTCTCAATCAATACAGCGGTCTGGATAGTCATATGGAGGGAGCCAGCGATCCGCGCTCCCTTCAGCGGCTGGGCGGCACCGTGCTCTTCGCGAATTGCCATCAATCCTGGCATTTCGATCTCGGCGATATTCATTTCCTTGCGGCCCCATTCGGCCAGGCTCATGTCTGCGACAAGGCAATCATCAAAAGGCATCTATTGCTCCTAAAACGCGGGAATTTTTATGAATTCTGTGGCGCGGGTGTAACCCACTGGAACGGACACGGCAAGGGCTGTCACACGGCCCATGCGTCGAACAAGGTTATTTGAACTCGACCTCCAAAAAGGCGAAGTCGAAATCGTTGGCATTGATGACGTCGTGCTCGACGCCGACTTCGCGAAAATAGGAGACGCCGGCTGTCAATTCGGCGGTGTTTTCGGCGCCACCGTCTTCGATAAGCGTGAGCTTGCCGGTGGTCAACGGGATGATGACATAATCCATTTCATGACGGTGCCAGCCGGTGGCCGCGCCGGGCGCGAATTCCCACAAGGTGACACGGGTGCGTTCATTGTCATGCTGAATAGTCGGACGCGCCTGTATATTTGTCATATCAATAATTCTATATTATTTATTCATTTCAAATATAATGCACGGCGCTGCAAGCTGCCGGCCGCTGTTAAGAACGTTTGTCGAAAAGGAGAATACCATGGAACTTCACGATATCCTCAAGCGCGATATCAATGTGTTGGTATTTGATCAATACGGGACGGTTGTGGACATGCAAGCGGGGCTGACGGATGCCGTGGCGCCCTTTCTGAAAGATAAAGGCTGGGACGGCGAAGCGCACCGGTTTGTGACATGGTGGCGTCGGACGCATTTTGAAAATTCAATGATCGACGCCCTTTGCGACCGTGGCCACACGCCCTATCGGCAGATTGGGCATCGCGCGGTTTCAAACGTCATGGACCGCTCTGGTATCAGTTATTCCCAAAACGACGTTCAATGGCTAGTCAGCGAGATTGAGAAACTCAAACCTTTTCCCGATGTCGTCGATGCGCTCGGGCAGCTTCGGGAAGCCGGCTACAAGCTTGCGATCCTGTCAAACGGCGACCGCGATATGCTGGAAGCCGCGAAGCCACATATTGGGTTTCCGTTTGACGCCACAATATCTGTTCAAGAGGCTGGGTATTTCAAACCCCATTGGAAAACCTATGCCAAGGCAGAGGAACTGTTGGGCGAGGAACGCACATCCATTCTGTTTGTCGCCAACCATGCTTTTGATTGTATCGGTGCAAAGGCATTTGGTATGCGCACGGCGTTCATTGATCGACGGAAGCGGCCGTTCGGCCACGAACCGCAGCAACCGGACATCATCGTGGCCGATTTCCAGGAACTCACCGACGCACTGATCTGATGACAGGGAGTGATTGATAAAGTGAAGGCGTCAATTGAGCGTGCGGCATGGAAAAGGTTGAGAGCGTGAATCTCCGCAATATCGATCTCAATTTGCTGGTCGTGTTTGATGCCTTGATGCGCGAGCGCCATGTGACACGGGCAGCAGAGCGGGTCGGCCTCAGTCAACCAGCGGCGTCCAGCGCGCTGGGGCGATTGCGATACCTGTTCGACGATGAACTTCTAATCCGCACCGGCGCCGGTATGGAGCCGACGGCACGCGCACTTGAATTGGCCGAGCGTATCGGTCCGATCCTCCGCGAGGTTGGGCGCTTGGTTGAAGACGGCACTCAATTTGACCCATTGACGGCGACGGGGGATTACAGGCTGCGGCTTTCCGATCTGTTGTTGATGTTATTGATGCCGGCGTTGGCCGCCCGCATTGAGCGCGAGGCGCCGGGCATGAGGCTTCATGTTCAGCATCTGTCGCCAACGGCGACGGTCGACGCGCTTGTTGCTGACGAATTGGACATTGCCCTGAGCACGCAATTGGATATTCCGGCCGCCGTTGTCGAAGGCCAGTTAATGCCAGGCCGGATGGTTTGTGTGTATCGCAAAGACCATCCGGCGATTAACGCGAAACTGTCGTTGCCCGATTTTTTGGGACTTAAACATATCCGGGTTGCGCAAAGTCCGCTCGATGACCGGTTTGTCGATAACCAATTGGCAACCTTGAATGCCGAGCGCGCGATTGGTTTGACCGTCCCGCACTGGCTTCCGGTGCCGGCGATCATTCAAGCGACGGATCTGGTCGCGGTGATGACGGAACGTCATGCGCGGCGGTTTACGGAAAGCCATGATCTGGCTTTTGTCGATGTGCCGTTTGCGCCGGCGCATTTCCATTGGTCCATTTATTGGCACAAGCGCCACCGCGCCAACCCGGCGCACCGTTGGCTGCGCGAAGTGATAGGGCAGGTTGCCGCCCAAGTGGACGCCGAAGTGGACATGTCGTGAGTGCGCGCGGTTCAAATTTGGTGCTTTTGACGGGATTGATGTGCGATCACCGGCTTTGGGATTTTGTCGTCGAAGATTTATCCGCTGTTGCTGACGTGTCTTTTGGCGATTTGTTCCGAGACCCAACGATTGGCGAAATGGCGGATCGGGTACTTGCGCAAGCGCCGGAAACGTTCGCCATCGCTGGGTTTTCCATGGGCGGCTATATCGCCCGCGACGTGGCGCTTCGCGCGCCTGATCGGGTCAGCCATCTGGCGTTGTTGAACACCTCAGCGCGAAGGACTTCGGATAAAGACTTAATTCGAAACCGCCGAATGATCGAACTGGCATCGGCCAGGCCGTTCACCGGAATGGCGCCGGCTTCGCTCAAGCAAGCCCTACATCCTGACCGGGGCGATGACCAAGCGCTTCTCGATCATATTCAGGCGATGGCGCGCGGTCTCGGCAAGGACGTTTTCCTACGCCAAATGGGGTTAGTCCGCGAAGACGGGTTGGCGCGGCTGAACGAGATCACATGTCCTACTCTTGTCGTTACCGGCGACGCAGACCGGCTGCGGACGATGACTGAGGCCGAGGAACTTGCTGAAGGTATTTTCGGTGCGTCGTTGGCCGTTGTGCCCGATTGCGGCCATATGACCCCGCTGGAGCAACCGGCGCGGCTTGTGGAATTGATGACCGAGTGGCTTGCGGACGCCTAACTTTTTCGAACCAGGGCGAGGCCGGCGCCAGTCACCATCAGCAAGGAGCCGGTGATCCGGTTACGCAAACGGCCACGATGCGTGCCCGTCAACCACGGCCTGAGGCGCCCCGCCATAAGCGCGTAGGCGCTGTCCAAGATCAATGCGATGACCAAGAAGGTGAAGCTCATGATCGTCAGCTGGGTGGCCACTGACCCCGCAGGATCAATGAATTGCGGGAAGAACGCGGCGTAGAATAAAATGGTTTTTGGATTGGTGACGGCGACAATGAAGCCATGCAAAAAAACCACCTTCGGCGGGCCTTGATCGGCATCGGTTTCGTCCAGGCCGTGCACCGGCGCGCGCCATTGGCGGACACCCAAATAGAACAAAGAAGCCGCGCCGGCCCAGCGGATCCAAATAAGCCAATCGGATAAAAACGCCAGCACCCAAACCATGCCGAAACCACCGACGGCCAACAGAACCCCGGTGCCAGTTGTTGAACCGATGGACGTGGCCAGGCCCGTCCGCGTTCCGTGGGTCAATGTGTTGGCGACAATCAACGTGACGATCGGGCCGGGCATCAACACCAACAGCGCTGTGGCCAAGCAATAGGCGAAATAAATTTCCATCGACATGCCGGCACCATAGCGCCCGGACAATTATGCGAAAAGACTGAAATACCCACGCGCTTGTAATGGGCGCTGGCCGCCAACTTCCCCTATCGTGGGGCCGTCAGTATTTGGAGATTCCCATGCGACCTCTTATTGCTGCTTTTTTACTTCTGATCTTTTTGCCAGCCAATGCAATGGCGGCCAATGTGCCCCGTGAGGCACCGGAATGGCAGGTTTCCGACTGGATCAACGGCGCACCGGCGAAGTTGAAGGATTTCCAGGGCCGCGTGGTGATCATCGATTTTTTTCAACTTTGGTGCCCAGGCTGCAATCAATTTTCGATCCCGCTGTTGAAACATTGGGAGCAGGTGTTCGCCGATGAGATCGCCAATGGAAAGCTTGAAGTTGTCAGCATCCACACGGTCTTCGAAGGCCATGATTATCAAAACAACACGCGCCTCAGGAAATTCTTGAAACGCACAGATATCCATCATTTGGTTGGCATTGACCGGCAAAAACCCGGTAATTTCCTGCCCGAGACGATGCGTATCTACGGGACTCGCGGCACGCCCGAGATGGCGTTTATCGACAAGCGTGGCCAAGTTCGGTTCCAAAATTTCGGCGGCTTCGAAGTTAAGCCGGCGGAAAAATTGTTGCGCCAGTTGCTGGGCGAGAATCCAGGGTCATAGGCGCTCGGGCGATAAATTTGTAGCGGCGCGAATTACCCGTCGAGCAACTTCCGCCAGCCGTCCCAAGCACCAACCAGTCCCGCCATCTTCTGGTGGCCGTCAGGGTTTGGATGCAGGCCGTCGGCCAGCAGGCCCGGCCAGTCCGCCTCGTTGATCAGCTTCGACATCATGTCGAGATAGGGGATCTCCAGTTCATAGGCCAGCGCCTTGAAGCCGAGGTTGTAATCGGCGGTCCGCCGGTTGCGCTTGTCGCGGCTGTCGCCGGTGTCGGTGATCATCGGCTGGCGGGTCTCATCGACCGGCGTCGGGCCGACCCATATGGTCGGGTAGAGGGCCTTTGCATCCGTGATCATAGTCCGCACATTCTTGATCGATTGCCCCATCGGAACCCGGATTTCGCCGTCTTGTTCGGTGGCATCATTCAGACCGAAATTAAAGACGACGGCGCCATTCAGTGATGCCGGCAGCCGAGCCTCGCATTCAGTCCGCCAGCGCGGCCCGATTTCAGCCGACGTATCACCCCGGATGCCGAGATTATAATCGGTAAGATCGTGGCCGGCCGCGACCTCCGCCGCGCACAATCTCCCGGGCCAGCCCAGGAATCCCGTGTCGCCGGTGCCGTTGGTGATCGAATCACCGACAAAACAAACCCGAAGTTTGGTCATACCCGTTGCCTCTATTTCATCGCATTTAAGCTAATGCTGCCCCTGGGTGCCGAGGTAGGGTCAGCGCTGGCCATTTCAAGCCGGGTTTTTGGCAACGTCATGGCGGCTCCCCTGTATAACCCCAGTGCAAGCGTTGTCGCACAGTCGCCCAGGGGCGGAAAGAGACTTTGCCGCCGGCCTCGATATTTTTTAAAACGTCAGCATTCGTCTGCAAAAGTCATCATTTGTACGCATTTCCACGGCCGGAATTGAGTGGAAGCGTTTTGAATCAAAGATTTAGCGTGGTGTACAAATGTGTACATGATTTCACCGCAAATCAGCATTTATCATCCGAATGTCATCATTCGTCATCATTCGAAGTCACCGTCGCTATTTAACATGGCGGCGTATGCGCTAAGCATCCCCTGGAGGGACGTTGCGATCAACTTTCCGACATGCGCGCAGACGCCAATCGTGTATCCCTGAGCTAGGTGGCTACCATGTAACCACGTGGGATTGCCAAACCGCACCATCCCAATCCCGCTTGAGACGGAACCGCGCGATGCATTCTGATTCATAATATAAAATAGCGAGCGCATCCGCCGTTCTATGTGGACCGCTAATCATGATATAAGTTTGGGAATAATTTCCGCAAGGGGTATGCAGAGATTATTTTGAAAAACTAAAACCCGAAACAGCTGATCAAGAACTGCAACCCATCAGGGCTAACAAATATCTTCTTCTCGAAGTCGGTCGAGGCAGGTCACGAGATGATCCACGCGTGTGCCATCATTGGACAGTGGCACGATCATCCGCTCGCTAAAGCCGACTTGGCGGTACGTCGCGAAATCGCCGGAGATAAGAAACGGCACCTTTCGTGCCACGCATTGCTCATATGTGTCGATGATCGGCCTGTAGTCATAAGCGCGGGAAATATCCTCGAGCCGCTTGCCCGTGGGATCGGCATGTTCCATTCCTTCTCGTTATTGAACTAGGTAAGTACCGATAAATCGGCACCGAAAGCGCGGCTCCGCCTCTGAACCTTCGACATCCAGCACGGCCATGTAGGCGGCGATCTGGAACAGTGCCATTTGATCGAACTCAGCCCAAGAGGGTAGGCGCCCATCAACGCACAGCTTTTCCCAATAGGCCAACAAGGGCTTTGTGCGTGTACCCTTTGCGGCGTGCACGTCCTCGGAAATATTCGGCGTGTAGGGGTTCGGTTTCAGGCCACGCTCCAATCTGAGAAATCCCAGTCACTATATTAGGGGACTCAGATTCACTCAATATGACGCCGACATTGTTTTCACGGACGTGCGTCCGAACGGGCTACCACGAAAGCGTCTCGATGTTGTCGAACTCAATTCGGCCGCCACCGTCGAACTCGACGACACCGCTGAAACCATGCGGTTCCTCAAGCCCGCCGTCGCTCGGCGACGTCGGTTCAATGACGCTGCCGTCGTCTAGGTGCACGCTCCATCCCGCGCCGGCGCCGGAAAGATCGAGGGTGTCGTCGCCGCGACCGCCATCGATTCGATCATGCCAAGCGCTGTCATCAAGATCAGCGTCGTCGAAAATGAACATATCGCCGCCGCGGCCTCCGCGCATGACATCGTCGCCGGCACCGCCATGCATGATGTCATCACCACAACCGCCGATCAGTCTGTCATCGCCGCGTCCACCGATCAACTGGTCTTCGTCATTGCCGGCATCGCCACTGAGCCGGTCGTTGCCATCTCCGCCGTTCACGGCATCGTCGCCATGGCCACCCTTGAGCACGTCATTGCCGCCGTGGCCGTTCAATTCATCGTCGCCGCGACGGCCTTTCAGGCGATCATTGCCATTGCCGCCGCTCAGTACATCGTCACCTCGGCTGCCGTTCAAGCGAACACCGGGTTCGGGATTGGCTTCGGTATTGGTGTCATCGGAAGCTTCGTCTGCTGCCACGTCCGTTTCTTCAGACTCTGTCACATCTTCATCATTTTCGAACTCGGTTTCATCCGCCTCAATGAATGCCGGGTTTTCTTCCTGGCTGGCGAGTTCACCCGAAATAACCGCGTCTTCGTATATCTCCGTCGTTGCAGCAGTTTCCGCCGCAACTACCGGTTCGATCTCCTTCACCGTTGTGGGAACCCCCTCATTGGTGGGGGCATCAACGGTGAATTCGTCGACGAACTCACGCTCGGCGCCCCGCGTCGTTTCCTCTACCCGGCGGGCCGTGCCGGACGATCTGTCCCTCACCAGGTCTGCGTCAATAGTCCGGGTAGGCGACGTTGCCGTTGTTACATTGGGTTCCCCAGCAATATTTTCGTCGCCCACTCGTTTGCTGAAAGGCTGGCGGGTGGCTTCCTCAATGACTGTGTCATCGACGGCTTCGACGCGTGTGTCGCGCCGCGCGAACGCTCCGGTAGCGAGCCCGACATCGGCCATGGTATTGCTCGTATCAATCTCCGGAAGATCGACCCTTCCGCCGCCACCTTGATGGATCGTGGCCAACTGATTCGGATCAATAACATCGCCAAAGGCCATGGCCTCGTCCGCAGTCGTTTGCGCAACGGCATTCATGTCCTGGTTCCCCGACGTCTGGAGGACTGTCAGATCATCCAGCACGGTGCGGTCATCATTGGCCGCGCCGGACTACGGAACGTCGCTGACTAAAAAACTGTTGGCTGAAGGCATGATACGGTTCCTTTTCAATATGTCGCCCTTCGCGGCGACGTACGTTGAAGCCACACATAGAGGGTGCCGCCAGTGCCGTCAGAAAAATCGTCAAATTTGCAGCACTAAGCTCAGGGAGGTGAATCCTCCGCCGTGAAAAGAACCTGCCTTAAGAGTAGACGCCTGATCTTGTGGCGCCTGAAAATCCATGCTCTCACGGCTGGAACCGTTGATCAGTATAGGTTTTTGAGGCAATCGGACGGTGCGACGAAATCGACCTACTGGCACAGATCATTGCGACGGAGCTGAATCCCGCCAGGCCTGGTTGGTGATTTATAGATCTCGTCCTTTCCAACCGGGGAACAGCGGACTATATGATCACGACCACTCAAATCCTGCGCGGCCCGAAATCCAAACGCCTCCGGATAGTGTACCCCGACTATGTCGACCCTGATTTCCATCACCGATCTATCGAAAACCTATGAAGGTGGGTTCCAGGCCCTGAAAGGCGTCAATCTGGACGTCCGCGATGGTGAGATTATTGCGCTTCTGGGCCCCAACGGTGCCGGTAAGACGACACTGATTTCGATCATTTGCGGGTTGGTCAATCCAACCGGCGGTGCGGTCTCGGTGGCAGGGTTCGATATCATCCGTGAATACCGCCAAACCCGCGCCTTGATTGGCTTGGTGCCTCAGGAACTGACGACCGAGGCCTTTGAGACCGTCTGGGCGACGGTGAGTTTCAGCCGCGGCCTGTTCGGCAAACCGCGCGATGATGCGAAGGTCGAAAAAGTCCTCAGGGATTTGTCACTTTGGGACAAGAAGGATTCCAAGATCATGACGCTTTCGGGCGGCATGAAACGCCGGGTGTTGATTGCCAAGGCGCTGGCCCATGAGCCCCGAATTTTATTCTTGGATGAGCCCACCGCCGGCGTCGACGTGGAATTGCGCAAGGACATGTGGCAGGTCGTGCACACGCTCAGGGAAACGGGCGTGACAGTCATCCTGACCACGCATTATATCGAAGAGGCTGAGGAAATTGCCGACCGCGTCGCGGTCATCAACAACGGTGAGATCATCGTTGTCGAGGAAAAGTCTGAGTTAATGCGGAAGATGGGCAAGAAGCAGTTGGTGTTGGAATTGCAGACATCTGTTGAAGCCATTCCTGCGACACTTGGAGAATTTGATCTGACACTTGAGGCCGATGGGGCGCGCTTGATCTATACTTACGATATCCATGGTGAGCGCACTGGGATCACAGCGTTGATGACGAGCTTAAGCGAGGCTGGCATCCGGTTCCGTGACCTCAATACGACGCAAAGTTCCCTCGAGGATATTTTCGTCAATCTGGTCAGGGAAACCCGAGATAATTCGACGGGGGCGTCTGCATGAACATTCACGGCGTCAAAGCGATCTACGGATTTGAGATGGCGCGCACCCGGCGCACGCTAATGCAAAGCATCGTCTCACCGGTGCTGTCGACCTCGCTTTACTTCATTGTTTTCGGATCAGCCATTGGGTCTAGGATCACGGAAATCGATGGCGTGCCTTACGGGGCGTTTATTGTGCCGGGCCTAGTTATGCTGACGCTGCTCACGCAAAGTATTTCCAACGCGTCGTTTGGCATTTTCTTCCCGCAGTTCACGGGTTCCATCTATGAGCTTTTGTCGGCGCCTATTTCGCATTTTGAGATCGTCTTGGGCTACGTCGGTGCGGCGACGACAAAATCCGTGTTGCTGGGGTTTATTATCTTAGCCACTGCGGGCTTTTTCGTGCCGCTGCAAATCGCCCATCCTGTTTGGATGTTGGTTTTTCTGATATTGACGGCGCTATCGTTCAGCCTGTTCGGCTTCATCATCGGCATCTGGGCGGATGATTTTGAGAAACTGCAGATCATTCCGCTATTGGTAATCACGCCCTTGGCGTTCCTGGGGGGCAGTTTCTATTCCATCAAGATGCTGCCGGAATTTTGGCAGAACGTGACCCTGTTCAATCCGGTGCTCTATTTGATCAGCGGTTTCCGGTGGAGTTTTTATGAAAGCGCCGACGTCGGCGTCGCCACCAGCCTGGCGATGATCAGTGTGTTCTTGCTGGTTTGCATCGGCATCGTGACGTGGATGCTGAAGACCGGGTACCGGATCAAGACCTGAGCGCTATTTCAACGTCTTCGCGTAATAATATTCGACACTATGGGATGCGTCGGCGCGGTGCTGTTCGCCGGGCAGGCGGTGGTAGCCCAGGCGTTCATAAAGCCGATGTGCCTCGGTGAACCGCGTATCCGTATAAAGCATCATCCTATCCGCGCCGAACCCTTCGGCGGTTTCTTCGGCCAGCGCGCACAATTTTGCACCGAGGCCTTGGCCGCGCGCGTCTTTGGCGACGTACAGCTTGTGAATGCGTGCGAAGCCCGGCGCATCGGCTGGTGCGACGGCGCAGGTGGCGACGATGCCGTCATCAGTTTCGGCCACCCAAAACGCGCCGCCCAGTTCGGCGAAAGCGCTGGCCGGTGCCTTTAATTCAGGTTCTTCTTTATCGACCAACAGAACGCAGCCTTCGTATTCGCGGTAACATGTGTCGATGACACGGATCACGTCGGGCGCGTCTTCGTCGCAGGCGGGGCGGATGGTCGTCATGGGTGAGGTCCGTTGGTTCTTTTGTCAGTTGCGGCCGGAAAGCAAGCCGCGGGCGATGACGTGGGCTTGAATTTCCGCCGCGCCCTCGAAGATATTCAAAATACGCGCATCACATAGCACACGGGAAATCGGATACTCCAGCGCATAACCGTTGCCGCCATGGATTTGCAGGGCGTTGTCGGCGTTGGCCCAGGCGACACGGGCGGCCAGCAATTTCGCCATGCCGGCCTCAATATCGCAGCGCCGATCAGAATCCTTCTCGCGCGCCGCGAAGTAGCTGAGTTGCCGCGCAATCATGGTTTCCACGGCCATCCATGCCAGCTTGCCGGCGACGCGCGGGAAATTGTAGATCGGCTTGCCGAATTGCACGCGTTCCTGGGCGTAATTGATGCCGAGTTCCAAGGCGTTCTGCGCGACACCGACGGCGCGGGCCGCGGTCTGGATGCGCGCCGATTCGAACGTCGCCATCAGTTGCTTGAAGCCCTGGCCTTCCTGGCCGCCCAGCAATTGACCTTCCGGCACTTCGAAACCGTCAAAACCGATTTCGTATTCCTTCATGCCCCGGTAACCCAAAACCTCGATCTCGCCGCCCGACATGCCGTCGGCGGGGAAGGGGTTTTTCGGATCATCCGATCGCGGTTTTTCCGCCAGGAACATGGACAGACCTTTGTAGCCCGGCTCGTCTGTATCGGTACGGACTAACAGTGTCATCATGTCGGTGCGGGCCGCGTGGGTGATCCAGGTCTTGTTACCTTTGATTTTGTAGACGCCGTCTTCGAGGACTGCGCGGGTGCGCAGGCTGCCCAAATCCGACCCTGTGTTGGGTTCGGTAAACACGGCGGTCGGTAGGATCTCGCCAGTCGCGATCTTCGGCAGGTATTCTTGTTTCTGTTCCTCGGTGCCGCCCAGGCGAATGAGCTCAGCGGCGATCTCGGAGCGCGTCCCCAATGAGCCGACGCCGATGTAGCCGCGCGACAGTTCCTCGGTGACCACGCACATGGCGGTTTTGCCAAGGCCCAGCCCGCCCCGGTGTTCCGGTACGGTCAGGCCGAAGACACCCAAGTCGGCCATTTGTTCGACCACGTCCATGGGGATGAAGTCGTCCTTCAGGTGCCAATCGTGGGCGTAGGGCATGACCTGTTCGTCGACAAAGCGGCGGAACTGGTCTTGGATCATGTCGAGGGTTTCGTCGCCCAGGCCCAAATTGCCGAAATGCCCGTCGGCCATGAGTTCGGCGATGCGGGCGCGGACAGTGGCGGAGTTGCCGTCGGCCCGCAACCGGGCCGCGGCGCCGTCACCCAGCGCCTTAAGATCGCTGTCCGTAAGACCCATATCAGCGGGCCGGACAACCTCGACCTGGGAAAGCGCAATGCCGCCGGCGATTTGGTTGAGGTACTCACCAAAGGCCGCCTGAACCATGAGCTGTTCCAGCTCACCCAGGTTGCCGTCCGCATCCAGCCGCTTCGCCCAATCGAGCATCTGGCGCAGGCCTTCAACATACGTCGTCAGCCAGGCAAAGCCATGCGCCGCGAACTGCTCGGCGTCCATTGTGGCCGCATCAAGCCGGCCGTCTTTCATGACCCGCGCCGAAATGGCGCCACGCGCCGCCAGTAAGACATCCTCGGCCGCGCCGAGCGCTTCGCCGCATGCGTCCATCAAGCCGTCGATGGCGGGGTTTTCATTGCTGGTCATATTGCCGTCCATGGTTCTTAGCCCTCGATGCAGTCCTCGATGGTCCGGCGGCCAGGTTTCAGAGCTTGAACCATGACGGCCATGTTGCCCGGCTTGTGCTGGTTGGCCAGCATTTTCATGTGCGCGGCCGGGATGTCGTCCCAGGAGAAGACTTCCGACATGCATGGATCGATGCGGCGCTCGATGACCAATTGGTTGGCCTGGGCGGCTTGTTTGAGATTGGCGAAGTGGCTGCCTTGGATACGTTTTTGGCGCATCCACACGAAGCGCGCGTCCATGGTCAGGTTGTAGCCCGTGGTGCCGGCGCAGAAGACCACCATGCCGCCGCGTTTGACGACGTTGCAGCTGACCGGGAAGGTCGCCTCGCCGGGGTGTTCAAAGACGAAATCGACGTCGTTGCCCTTGCCGGTGATATCCCAAATGGCCTTGCCGAATTTGCGGGTCTCTTTCATGTAATCGCCGAAGCCCTCGCCGTTGACTTCCGGCAGTTGGCCCCAACAGTTGAAGTCCTTGCGATTGATCACTGCCTTGGCGCCGAGCCCCATGACGAATTCGCGTTTGTCTTCGTCGGAGATCACGCCGATAGCATTGGCGCCGGCGGTGGCGCAAAGCTGCACCGCCATGGACCCCAGGCCGCCCGAGGCGCCCCAAATCAACACATTATGGCCGGGGCGCAGAATGTGCGGGCGATGGCCGAACAGCATCCGATAGGCGGTCGCCATGGTCAGGATGTAACAAGCACTTTCTTCCCACGTCAGGTGCTTCGGCCTGGGCATGCACTGGCGGTCCTGGACGCGACAAAACTGGCCGAAGGATCCATCCGGAGTCTCGTAACCCCAAATCCGCTGCGACGTGGAAAACATCGGGTCGCCGCCGTTGCATTCCTCATCATCGCCGTCGTCCTGATTGCAATGCACCACAACCTCGTCGCCGACTTTGAAGCGTTTCACCTTGGAGCCGACCGCCCAGACGATGCCCGACGCGTCGGAACCGGCGATGTGATATTCGGCTTTGTGATAATCAAACGGCGAGATCGGGGTGCCCAACGCAGCCCAGACGCCGTTGTAATTGACGCCCGCCGCCATCACCATGATCAGCACGTCGTGGCTGTCCATTTCCGGCACGTCGACGACCTCAACCTGCATGGCATCGACCGGGTCACCATGGCGCTCGCGGCGAATGGCCCAGGCGTACATCTGCTTCGGCACATGACCCAGCGGCGGAATTTCACCCAGCTCGTAGAGGTCTTTCTTCGTTTGGCCGGGATACAGCTCAACGACGTCGGCATCATCGGCCCCGTCGACAACTTGCGCAGCTTCGCTCATGGTCATCTCCTTGATGGTCTTGGACGGGCATTTTGACGGCCCTGTCAAAAAAGATATTCCCTCTTAGACGTTTGGGGCTTTCTTCGCAATGCACAATTTGTTAAATTGCGTAGGTTCAGAATAAAACGTAATTAAATTACGTATAGAATTATTTAATATCAATAACTTAAAAATACGGTTCGGTAAAAAGGCGAATATTCATGAAAGATAATTTCGCAGATGCAAAAACGGCGGAAAACCCGGCCAAAAGCCCAGTTAAGGATCGGCCTTGGCTGATCCGCACCTATTCCGGGCATTCGTCGGCGGCCGAATCAAACGCGCTTTACCGCAAGAATCTGACCCGCGGGCAAACCGGGCTTTCCGTCGCTTTTGATCTGCCGACCCAAACCGGCTATGACGCTGATCACCCCCTGGCGCACGGCGAGGTCGGCAAGGTCGGCGTGCCGATCGGGCATCTGGGCGATATGGAAACGCTGTTTGACGGCATTCCCTTGGCCGACATGAACACCTCGATGACCATTAACGCCCCGGCGCCATGGTTGCTGGCGCTCTACATCGCGGCGGCGGAAAATCAAGGTGCCGAGCGCGCCAGCCTGACCGGCACCATCCAAAACGATATCATTAAAGAATATCTGTCGCGCGGCACCTACATCTTCCCGCCCGATGCCTCCATGCGGCTGACCGCCGACGTAATTTCCTACACCTATACGGAAATTCCGAAGTGGAATCCGATCAACGTCTGTCCCTATCACTTGCAGGAAGCCGGCGCGACGCCGGTCCAGGAACTGTCTTTCGCGTTGGCCAATGCCATGGCTATCCTCGATCGGGTGAAAGAATCCGGCCAAGTGCCCGATGAAGATTTTCCCCGCGTTGTCGGGCGCATCAGCTTTTTCGTCAACGCCGGCATCCGATTCGTCACCGAAATGTGCAAAATGCGCGCCTTCACGGAACTTTGGGATGAGATCACGCGTCAGCGTTACGGCGTCGAGGATGAAAAATTCCGCCGTTTCCGATATGGCGTTCAGGTCAACTCGCTCGGCTTGACCGAACAGCAGCCGGAAAACAACGTCTACCGGATCTTGCTGGAAATGCTGGCCGTCACCTTGTCAAAGGGTGCACGGGCCCGCGCCGTTCAACTGCCGGCTTGGAACGAAGCGTTGGGCCTGCCTCGGCCCTGGGATCAGCAATGGTCATTGAGGTTGCAACAAATTGTCGCCCATGAAACCGACCTGCTGGAGTATGGGGATATTTTCGAGGGCTCACCGGAGATTGCTGCCAAGGTCGAAGAATTGAAGGCCCAGGCGCGGGCCGAGCTTGATACCATCGCCGAGGTGGGCGGCGCCGTCGCCGGTGTCGATTACATGAAGCGGCGGCTGGTCGAGAGCAATGCCAAGCGCCTGACCGCCATCGAGACCGGCGAACAGATTGTCGTCGGCGTCAACAAATTTGAGGAAGGCGAGCCGTCGCCCTTAGCGGCGTCAGGTGATGCTTTCCTGAGTGTTGATGCGAAAGCCGAAGCCGCGCAGATTGAAAACCTTGTCGCCTGGCGTGACAATCGTGATCAGAGTGCGGTGGAAAAGGCCCTGGCGGCGCTGCGTGCCGCCGCCGAGGACGGTACAAATATTATGGAACCCTCCATCGCCTGCGCCCATGCGGGCGTGACCACCGGCGAATGGGCCAGCGCGTTGCGCTCTGTGTTCGGCGAATATCGTGCACCGACGGGCGTTGGCGGCGCGCCATCATCGGCGCCGAAAGGGTCAGACATTCGTGGCGCTGTCGAAGCGACGTCGGCGCGCCTCGGCCGGCGGATCAAAATGCTGATTGGCAAGCCGGGCCTTGACGGCCATTCCAACGGCGCCGAGCAAATTGCAGTACGCGCCCGCGATTCCGGCATTGAGGTGGTCTATGAAGGCATCCGGCTGACGCCTGAGGAAATCGTCGCCGCGGCGCTCCAAGAAAGTGTCCATGTGGTCGGGCTTTCCATTCTGTCGGGGTCTCATCTGCCGCTGATCACCGAGATCATGGACCGCATGAATGAAGCCGGCATTGGCGATATTCCCGTCGTCGTCGGCGGTATTATCCCCGCCGATGATGCAGATGCGTTGCGCAAGGCGGGCGTCGCCGCCGTCTACACACCGAAAGATTTCGATTTGAGTGCGATCATGGAAGACATCGTCGGCATTATCGATGCTGCCACGCCTGCAGCAGCGGAATAATTTTTGTCAGAATTGGAAACTCGCGTGGCCGCGCGGCGCACTATTCCTTCGGCGCCATGCCCGGCGGGTAAATGGCGATCATGTCGACGCGGTCTTCGCTTTTGGCTTCTGAATTGTCGATTTTCGGTTTCAGCGTCTGGGTCAAATAAGTGACGGCACCGTCCTGAAATTCGTCGCGGATATAACACCACGAAACATACATATTGCCCCGGTCTTCGAATTGAAGGACGTCATCGTCTTCGCCAAGCGCGAAGAATGTAGAGGCCAGATTGGTGCTGCGTCCGATATACACCCAGCCGGGTTGGACGCCCGTATGCCAGATTGCATAGACAGCCGATTTGCCCTCGAGGCCAGCAGCCTCGGGGTCAAGATCGAGGAACTTCGGAAAACGCCCCCCTTCCCCGTGAACCCATTTTGGATCCTGTGGCGGACCCAAGGGTTTCTTCTGCTTCTTCTTTCTACCAAACAACGCCATCGTCGACCCCTTGCAACGTCGCTACGAGAGGGATTTTATATACATTCGCCTCTTTGACAACAGGTGACAGACAACAATGACAATTGAAACCTGGGTGCTCATATTTGCACTTGCCGCCATCGCTGCGGTCTTTGCCTGGACGTTGATGACCGGCAGCCCGCCGACACCGACCTCAAGAGCCGTCCGGCGCACGATTTTGGCGACGCTGCCGGCCCGATTGCCAGGCGATCAGGCGGCGGAAGTTTATGAATTGGGCGCCGGTTGGGGCGGATTGGCCTTGGCCTTGGCACGGCGTTATCCGGACCGCCAGATCATCGGCATGGAACTTTCGCCTTTGCCGTGGTTGGTGTCGCTGATCCTTACCGCGCTCAACCGCCCCGCCAATTTGACATTGCGGCGGGCTGATTTCCTCAATGCCGATCTTTCGGGTGCATCACTTGTCGTGTGCTACTTGTCGGCTGATGTGCTTGCCCGACTTCGCCCACAACTGGAACGCCAACTGCGCCCAGGCGCCTTGATTGTATCGAACACTTTCGCCATCGAGGGCTGGCGGCCGTTGGAATCTCATGCCGCCCGAGATATCTATAAAAGTCCGGTGTATCTCTATGAGATTGCGCCGCGAGATAGTGACCCCGAAAAGTGATCGCGCGGGCGATTAGCTGAGTGGCGCCGTCGCCTGACCCAACCACTCGGCAATGTTTGCATCGACAAACGGCGCAATGGTTTTCAAAACCCGCGCGTGGTAGGCGTCGATCCATTGAATTTCCGGCTCTGCAAGCAAACCCAGATCAATCAAGGATCGGTCGAAAGGCGCCAGCGTCAGGGTCTCAAATCCAAAGATGTCGCGTTCGGCGCCATCGGGTTTTTCAATGGCGGTAACCACCACAAGGTTTTCGATGCGGATGCCGTAGGCGCCGGTTTTATAAAATCCCGGTTCGTTGGACACCACCATGCCGGGCTCCAGCCCGACCCGGTTCGGCGCCTTGGTGATCCGGTGCGGGCCTTCGTGGACGCTCAGGAAACTGCCGACACCGTGCCCGGTGCCGTGATCATAATCCAGGCCTTCGGCCCAGAGCGCGTGACGAGCCAGTATATCGAGCTGGCTGCCCGATGTGTCGGCTGGGAAGCGCGCCCGGGCCAAGGCGATATGGCCTTTCAGCACCAAGGTGAAATGTTTGCGCATGTCAGGCGAAGGCGCGCCGATGGCGATGGTGCGGGTGATGTCCGTGGTGCCGTCCATATACTGAGCGCCCGAATCGACTAAGAAAAGCTCGCCCTGGCCGAGTTTGCGGTTGGTGTCATCGCTGACCCGGTAGTGCACGATGGCACCGTTCGGCCCCGAGCCCGCTATGGTCGGAAAGCTGAGACCCCGAAAATAATCGTTTTCGCGCCGGTAGCCTTCCAACACGTCACAGGCCGTCATCTCGGTGATATCGCTGCTTTCGGCGTTGTCGTCTAGCCATTTTAGAAATCGACATACGGCGGCACCATCGCGCACGTGCGCGTCGAGCATGCCGGTGACCTGGGCCGGATTTTTACAGGCCTTTGCGTGTTGGCAGGGATCAGCGGCGCGCTCCAACTTCGCGCCGGCGGCGCTGAGCCGGCTTGATATCCAGGCCGGAGCCGAGGCCGGGTCGGCGCGAACGGTTTTATTTTTGGCCCCTAGACTGTCGAGGACGGCGCCAAGTTCACCGGGCGCCGCGATCCGAACTTTGTTGCCCAAGCCATCGACAAGACCGGGCATAAATTTACGCGCATCGACAAACCAATCGACGGTGGCGTCGGCATGCAGTACCGCAAAGGACAGAGCGAAAGGCGTGAAGGGGACGTCGCCGCCGCGAACATTCAATAGCCAGGCTATGGAATCGGGTGCCGTCAGGACGACCGCGTCGGAGCCTGCGCGGGTCAGTTCATCGGCCATGCGCGCACATTTCTCGGCAGTGGTTTCGCCGGCGAAAGCGTCCGCCAGTGCCGTGATCGGCGCCATCGGCGGCGGCGGTTGGTCGGTCCAAACCGTATCGACGGGATTGTCATCAAGGGCCGTCAGCTCGGCGCCGGCGGCGCGGCACGCATTGCCATAGCGTGTCACCTGGCCGGGCGTTAGGAGCCAGGGGTCGTAGGCTAGTTTTTGGCCTTTGCCCAAATTTTCGGTAATCCATTCCGTCGCCGGCTGATCGGTTAAGTGGCGGCGTTCATAAAGATTGCCGTCAACCTCGGCTTCGGCCTGCAGTGTATATCGTCCGTCGGCGAATACCGCGGCCTTTTCCGTCAGAACGACGGCCAAGCCGGCCGAACCCGTGAACCCGGTTAACCATGCCAGCCGCTCGGCGCGATTGGCCACGTATTCGCCCTGGTGCTCGTCGCTTTTGGGTACGATGAAGCCATCGACCTCGCGGGCTCTAAGCTCATTGCGCAGCGCGTCAAGGCGCTCCGCGGCGCTACCTCCGCTTTCGCCTGCTTCGCCGGCGGCGCGGGTTTCGGCCAGGGTATCCATCAGTTTTGATTTCAATGCGTCACCCGGCGCGGCGGCAATCAAACCGAGCCATCGTTCGGGATCATCGCCGGCGATGGGCGCTGCGGCAACGCCATGGATAATCTCCATGGCATCGGCGGCATCTAGATCAGAACCGGCATCGTCGAGCAGGCGCTGAAAGTCATTTGGATCGGGAAGCGTATTCATGGCGCTAGGCTAGAAGTGGGGCGGGGGACTGACAAGCCCACTGACAAGCATCGCGATCAACGATGACAACCGGGTAGCCGAGGCATGCGGTTTTTCGATTGCTGCAACGTAACAATAACGCGCCTCAATTCCGCTCGATGGGCCTATATAGGCGAGGAACGAAGAAACATTCACATCGGGCCACGGAGTTCAATTTGAGACCTCGCGTGACCGCAAAAATAACAAGGATTTAGCCATGAGCACGTCATACACCCGTTTCACAGACCGCGATTTTTACACGCTGTTCCCTTATCCGACGGTGCCTTTCACGCGCCAACAGGTCGCCGATACCTATCCGGTGAACCATGTCGGCTTCGGCGAGCACGTTGGCCGGGTCATTGAGGCTCTTGGCAAGGTATTTGCGGCGATGACAGCGAAATCAGATTTGCGCCGCCGCCTCATGGGTATGGACGCGCGCATGTTGGAAGACGTTGGCTTGACGCGCGGCGATATTGAAGATGTTGTTGCGGGCCGTGACCCCTCTGCGCCAACATCAATCGCCGAAGCGCCAGTCGAAAGCGCCGATATTTTTGATTTCTTGGTGCCGTCAAAGCCCCCGCAGGTCGAAGCGATTATGCGGCGCGCTGCTTAAGATATCTCAAAACTTTACGAACTCTCCTGAAAAAATTGCGGCGGTCCATAGGGCCGCCGCTTTTTTCATGCTTTCCCAAATGCCGGCTTGCTGTAGCCTTTACGCCGCAGGCAGCGATCATAAATGCCTTGCATATTGCGTTTTGCGTCATAATTGCGCATGGCGGCGCTAAAGCCGGCGGAATTATCAACGCCGCCTGAGCCCATATGGCTTGAGTAGTTCTGATACTCATCATCGGCAAGCTTGCGCGCCCGGCTACGGCACGACGCGTGATCAACGGCCCATTGATCGGACGTCATGCCGGGCTTCTGCCATTTCTCGGGCCCGGTCGTGCAACCGGCAATGCTCAGCGCCGTAACGGCCACAATTGTTAGAGACCAAAATCGCATCATGGTTCATCGTAGCGTGTCAATGGTACGGAACAAAGCGCCAGTTTCAATTTCCCTCAAGCGGCGTGTCGAAAATCGCGGGACGGGTCGGCAGGAATAATTCGCGGATTGCCGATCCCAGGTCATCAAAGTAGTGCATTTTGACATGGTCGAGTTTGATGGTGTCCGCTACACCCGGCAGGTCAAACTACCGCCGCGTATAGCGTGAGAGGTTCGGGTAATCCGTGAGCCGGCGAACCGTGCATTTAAGCCGTGTGTGATAGACCGCATCAAAACGCACCAGTGTCATGAACAGATGCCAATCGCTTTCGGTGATCCGTCCGCCCAGTAAATAGGGCTGCGCCGACAACCGGGCATCCAACTCATCCAATGTGGTGAACAATTCGCCGACTGCGTCATCGTAGGCGGCCTGTTCGCCGGCGAAGCCGCACTCGTAGACGCCCATGCAGACCTTTGGCAGGATCCGGGCATTCATGGCTTCGATGTCGGCAGCTAGATCGTCGGGATAGAACCGCGCCGAAGCGTCGCCCCAGGCATCAAATGCACTGTCCAGGATGCGGATGATATCGCCTGATTCCTTGTTGACGATGGCCTTGGATTTTTTGTCCCAAAGTACGGGGACGGTCACTTTACCAGTGAAGTTGGGTTTCGCTGCTTGATAGATTTCATGCAAATAATCGCGGCTGCCGGCGTGGTCGCGGGTCGAGAATTCCGTGTCCGCGAACGTCCAGCCCATCGGGCCGCCCCAAACGGGATGCGCCACCGACATGGAAATCACATCTTCCAGGCCTTTCAGCTTGCGGTAGGTGATGGCCCTGTTCGCCCAGGGGCAGGCGTGGGACACATAGAGATGATAGCGCCCCGGCTCAGCGGCGAAATCCGAGGTGCCGTCCGTGGTGATCCAGTGGCGAAAATTGTCCTTCTCCGCCGCCCGGAACCCGGCCAGGAGACCTGGGTCAGCGCCCATATCCCCGTGCCAGGTGCCGTTCAACAGGCCCTTCATCGAGCGCTCGCGGGCAGCAGAGGCAGTGCCATATCGCCGCTCAGTGCATAGGCACCGCGGCCAATGAAAACCTGCACGATGGATATCACGGCAAGGAACAACGGATATTCCCACCCGCCGCCTTGAGCTGAAAATACCCAACCATTTCCAGCATGGAACCAGATCGCGCCAAGCAAGATCGGCAACAGCGCTAAGCTGACGGCGCGCACTTGCAGGCCGACGATCAACGCTATGCCGCCGGCGATTTCGATAAACGGAATTGCGTAGCCGACGAATTCCGGGAAGCCCAGAGAGGCAAAAAATTTTGCCGTACCAGGCAGGGTAAAAGTCATCACCTTCAGCACCAGTCCGTGGGCGATGTACATGGCACCCAACGCGGTTCGCAATAATAGCGCGCCGAAGGGCGCGGTGCGGGTGTCGATGGTTTCGATATCGGTTTCAGTCATGGGTTCGATCCTTATTCAAGGGTTGCAGAGGTGTTGACCGAGAACCTAGATTGTTTGTTTGTGCATGAATATTATCAATATTTGCCATTTAACTTTGCAAAAATGCAAAATATAATCCAGTCATGAACTGGGATGATTTCCGTCTTTTCCTGGCTGTTGCTGACGCCGGCAGCCTGTCGGGCGCGGCGGGCGCACTGGGCGTCAACCACTCGATCGTTTTTAGGCGCATTAATGCCCTAGAAGACGCCCTCGGCGTGCGTTTGTTTGAGCGCCATCGCGATGGCTATGTGTTGACGGCGGCGGGTGACGAAATGCACGCCGGCGCCGAGCGGTTGCGCAGGGAAGTTGATGACATGGATCGCCGCGTCACCGGCCGCGATTTGCAGCTCAGCGGTACCGTCGCCGTGACCACCACCGATACCCTGGCGTATCGGTATCTCGGTCCGCACTTCACGCGCTTCCATGCGGCGTATCCCGACATCGGCATCGATGTTGTGCTGTACACACAATATTTGAACTTATCCAAGCGTCAGGCGGATGTTGCCATTCGCCCGACCTTGGCGCCGCCGGAACAACTCGTCGGACGGCGCATCGCCGATATCGCGTTTTCCATCTACGCAGCGCCGGATTACCTGGCGCTGCATGGTGCGGTGGATGACCTCGGCCGTCACGTCTGGTTGGGATTTGATGACAGTTTAATCCACGTGGAAGCGGCGAAATGGATGCGTGCCGAAATCGGTGACGCCCAAGTGGTGTTGCGCGCCAACAACCTTTTCGCCCTGCACGGCGCAGCCGTGGGCGGTCTAGGCCTCGCGGTGCTGCCGTGTTTTTTGGGTGACGTGGAGGCGGGCCTCAAGCGGATCCCAGGCTTACCCGATGATGTCCGTTCGGAACTTTGGTTGCTGACCCACGCCGACCTCCGCCGCACCGCACGCATTCGCGCATTCCTGGACTTTATGGCCACGTCGATCGGCGACGACAAGGATGTGTTGGAAGGCCGCGCCTTAGAGCAATGAATGGGCGACCAGCGCGGTCTTAAAGCCTTCGGCGCCTTCGAACAGATGGCTTTCCACGCCGGCGGCGCGGGCGGCTGCGATGTAGCCTTCATTGTCATCGACAAACAATGTCGTCTCGACGCTCCAGCCGAGCTGCGTCAAAAACGGATGAAAAGTTTCCGTGTGTTGTTTGCCGGCGCCGACCTCAGCGGAAAAGTAAATATGCGTGCCGAAGATGGCGGTGAGTTCCGGGAATATGTCACCGAGCGCCTCGCGAAGCTGCCAGCCGTTATTGGAAAACATTGCGATGTCGGTGCGGGTCTTCAGGTCCCGCGCCAAATCCAGCATCTCCAGATTTGGTGTCATCGCGTCGGCGCGCGCCGCCAGCCAGGTTCCGGCATCGACGTCGGCATCCAAAAGCCGGGCGACTTCTTCCATGTAGCCCGGCGCCCCGTATTGGCCGAGGTCAGCGGCATCCTCGAAACCGGATTTGAAAATTTTCGCGTCAATCTCAGCGGCGGGAATGCCGATGGCGGCTTCCAAGGCCTTTAGGCGGCCATCAAAATCGTAGTCGCAAAGCACGCCGTCCATGTCGAAAAGAATGGATGTAATACGGGGCATGGGGGCGGGTTCAGGTCCGGTGTTCGTTCAGGCGTGGCATCAATTCGACAAAATTACACGGCTTGTGGCGAATATCCAACTGGTCCTTCAAGATGCCGTCCCAGCCATCCTTGCACGCCCCCGGTGAGCCCGGCAGGGAAAATAGATAGGTCCCCCGAGCGACGCCGGCGCAGGCCCGCGACTGCACGGTGGAGGTTTTGATTTTCTCATAACTTAACCAGCGAAACAGTTCACCGAAGCCCGGAATTTCCTTTTCCCAAACCTGGGCGAAAGCTTCCGGCGTGACGTCACGCCCGGTCAATCCGGTGCCACCGGTGGCAATCACTGCGTCAATATCGACGTTGTCGATCCAGGCGTTCAGCTGATCGGCGATCAACGCAATCTCATCTTTAATAATGGACCGGTCGGCCAAGACGTGACCGGCGTCCTGTAAGCGTGCCACCAGCGTATCGCCGGACCGGTCGTCAACCAGGGTGCGGGTATCCGAGACAGTCAGGATGGCAATATTGACCGGCAGAAACGCGGTTTCCTCAGCGTTGCCCATTGCTGTCTGCGACCTCTTCCACGGCGTTTTGGCCAAGCGCTGAATATTGCGGCCATTCGCCTGCCGCGATTGCATCCAGGCTCGGCGCGGGTTGGCCTAGTCGGTCCCGGTAAATCCACAAATTGGACAAAACGTGTTCTATAAAATTCCGGGTTTCACGTGACGGCAGGCTTTCAATAAAAAACAGCGGATCGCCTAAGTCATCGGTGCGCCGGCGCCATTTATTGAGATTGCCCGGCCCGCCGTTCCAAGCAGCCGCCATCAAAAACAGATCACCTTTGATCTTAGCATCACCCAACAGCATCTCAATGTAGCGTTGGCCCAAGGTCAGGTTCATTTCCGGCTGATAGAGCTTGCGCCTAGAGCTATAGCGGATGCGGTTGGAGCGCGCTACGAACTTGGCCGTGCCGGGCATCAATTGCATCAGGCCGCGCGCCCCGGCCCAACTTTTAGCCTTGGGATTGAAGCGCGATTCCTGGCGGATCAAGGCATATATCAGCGCCCGGTCGACACGGAACCCCTTGGCCGGTGTCCAGGCGGGAATGGGGTAAGCCGCACCATCAAAGCCACCGCCGGAAGGGCACATCTGAGCGTCCAGGCGTACCGCCAATTCAGCCATATTGGCGCGCGCGGCCAGCGCCAATACGCCCCGTGACAAGATACCATCGCCGCCGCGGGTTAGGTTGCGCAACTCGCGCCCGGCGCGCTGCAATTGATCGATTTGCAGCAAAGCCATGGCCCGCTTGCCGCGCGGCCGGTTCATCAAAGTATCGAATACCTCGCCTTCCAAGGGCGGCGGCGTCCAGCGAAACGGCATGGGCTCACCCAGCATGCGCCGCGCCAATAGGCCGTAAAATGTCCTCGGCCGCTGCGCCGCCATTTCAAGCAACGGATTGACCTTTTCCGGGTTGCGCGACACCAAATGCGCGCGCGCCGCCCAAAACGCGGCGGCGGCATGGAACCAGTCGGAATTGTCGGAATGACGGGCCGCTTCTTCGAAATGGGTCGCAGCGCGTTCCTTGTCACCTAACCGCCAGGCGGCCAAACCGGCGGTCCAATGACCTTCAGGGACCAAGCGGCCCGAGCGTTCGGCGGCCGATCCGGCCCAAGTCAGGGCAAACTTGTCGCGGCCATCGTTGAAATAAACCTGACCCAGTTTGGCACTGACCTGGTCATATTCGCCGTCGCTGAATAGCCGTTGGACGTCTTTCGACTGCAGCATCTTTTTGGCGGCCAAGGTGTGGCCTCGGCGTAACAGTCGGCGCAAATGTCGTTTGAAGTTGCGGACTTTGGAGCGATCGGAACGGCTGAGGCGTTTCGAAGTTACTCTCTGACCGCGTTTCGTGGCGCCCGCGGTGGGGAGTGTTTTAATCCGTTGCGGCGCCGCCGGGCGGTGCCAGTTTTTCGGCTTGCGACGTAACGCCAACTTATACAGACGCGGGGCATCGGGATGATCCGCGTACTGCCCCATCCATTCCTTCAATTCTTTATAGCGCGACCGGTATTTATTGGGATGCAGATAGCGTTGCGCCAGAACGTGTCCGAGCAGCAGCGGGTCATCTAATTGTTTGATCAACGCATTGGCACGCCGCCAATTGCCATCAATTTGGACTTCAAAAATCTCGCGGTAGCGATCAACATCGCCGCTGGACAGTACAACCGGTGTGTCGGTGGCAATATTTAAGCGCGGCGCCAAAGTGGCTGCAGCTTCGGTGGTGTCGGGCGTATCGCCGGCGTTGGCGGCGCCAAGGCTTGCAATGACGCAAAACCCGATAAACGCGGCGGCGATCATCCGCCCGATGACGTGAGTCCGATAAAAACCCATGGATTTAACCGCGCATCCCTCAAAAGCTTCGGCATGTATAGTGGATGGCCATGGCATCGACAACAAAAGCCCGAGCCATCCGGTTCACATACTATATTTATGAAAAATAGTGAAGAAAACCCTACATATTGAAGGTCTGGCGATTATTCAGCTTTCCCGCCCGCATCCATTTCGGCCAGTTTCCCCTTAATCATCAGCACGTCACGCCACGCGGCGCGTTTTTGTGCCGGCGTACGCAGCAGATAGGCCGGGTGAAACAGCGGCGTCGCGGCAATAGGTTTCGATAGTCTCGCTGTTGAATAATCGAACCAACGGCCGCGCAGTTTTCCGATCCCGTGGGTCTCCCCCAGCAACGATTTCGCCGCCGGTCCGCCTAGCGGCACGATGACATCGGGGTTAACCAATTCAATCAAACGCTCGACGAACGGCAGGCAGCTTGCGGCTTCCGCCGGCGTTGGTGTGCGGTTGCCTGGCGGTCGCCAAAAGACGGTGTTGGATATAGCGACCTCGCCGCGCTCAAGGCCGATGGACGCCAACATTTTATCCAGGATACGCCCTGACGGCCCGACGAAAGGCAAGCCCTGACGGTCCTCTTCGGCGCCCGGCGCTTCGCCGATGAGCAACACACGGCCTTTTGGATTGCCATCGGTGAACACCAGATTGGTCGCGGTTTTCATCAACGCGCATCCATCGAAACTCTCAAGCGCGGCGCGTAAGGCCTCGACACTGTCGGCGCCGCCGGCCAATTGGGCCGCCGTCTTAACCGCGGCATCGGCGCTTGGCGGCGGTGCTACGACTGCGGGCGCGCGTGATGGCGGGGCATCAGCAATGCCTGCCGGGCGCTGGCTGTCGGCCATGTACACGGTGGACGACGATGGTGTTGCCGCCGCAATTGGTGGCTGAAACGTCGCTGTGGGGTTTGCGGCTTCGGCAAAACAATCAAGCGGCGTGTCGCTGAGCGTTTCATCGACGCCAGCCATCAAATGCCATTCCAAGTTGGCGCGGACATGGTCAGTGGAAGTCATGGCGCAATCTATCACGCGGCCCGGTCCAAGGCATCCAGAAAGCGCGGTCCGCAGGGCGAAATTCATCAATATTTCCACCTGATTGTCCGGGTGCCTTGTGATATAACCCGGCGGTTCAATTTTTCGACGCGGGCATGAAGAGGGATTAGGGATGTCGGAAGAAACGGTCGAACGCGAATCAATGGAGCTTGACGTGGTCATCGTCGGTGGCGGGCCGGCAGGCCTCTCAGCAGCGATCCGATTAATGCAGCTGGCCCAAGGTAGCGACCAGGAACTGACGGTTTGCGTGGTTGAAAAAGGCTCCGAGATCGGCGCGCATATATTGTCTGGCGCCGTCGTTGACCCAATCGCGCTCAACGAGCTTTTCCCCGATTGGAAAAAAAAGGGTGCGCCGCTCAACACGCCGGTCACCGACAACCGCCATTGGGTCTTGTCGGAAACCGGCAAATCCGAAATGCCGCATTTCATGATGCCGCCACTGATGAGCAATGACGGCTGCTATACGGTGAGCCTTGGCAACCTGACGCGCTGGCTAGGCGAACAGGCGGAGGCCATGGGTGTCGAGGTTTATCCGGGGTTCGCCGCCGCCGAGGTCTTGTTCCATGATAACGGCGCGGTCAAAGGGATTGCCACCGGCGACATGGGTCGTACCAAGGACGGCGAGCAGGGACCGAATTTCGAGCCCGGCATGGAACTACACGCCAAGTACACATTCTTCGCCGAAGGCTGCCGGGGACATCTGACCAAGTCCTTGATGGAAACGTTCAATCTTCGCGAAGGGGCCGAGCCGCAAACCTATGCCATTGGGATCAAGGAGCTTTGGGATATCGAGCCCGACAAGCACAAGCCCGGCACGGTCATCCATACTCAGGGATGGCCCCTCACCGACACGGTCGGTGGTGGATTCATTTACCATCAAGAAAACAACCAGATCGCCATCGGCTTTGTCGTCGCGTTGGATTACGCCAACCCGCACCTCTCGCCTTACGAAGAGATGCAGCGTTTCAAGACGCATCCGGCGGTAAAACCGATGTTGGAGGCCGGCCGGCGTGTGGCTTATGGTGCCCGCGCCATCAACGAAGGCGGGCTGCAAAGTGTGCCGAAACTGACGTTTCCGGGCGGCGCCTTGATTGGGTGCTCGGCGGGATTTTTGAACGTGCCGCGCATCAAGGGCAGCCACAACGCGATGAAATCCGGCATGTTGGCCGCAGAAGCGGCGTTTGACGTGATATCGCACGGCGCCGATGGCACCGAAGAATTATTCGCATATGAGACGGGCTGGAAAGACTCGTGGATCTATAAAGATCTGCACAAAGTCCGCAACGCGCGCCCGGCCTTGTCGAAGTTCGGGATCAAGCTGGGCACGATGTATGCCGGGTTTGATATGTGGATGAACAATTTGGGGCTTGGCTTTTTGGTGCCCTGGACCTTCGGCCATCACGAAGATCACAAAAGCATGCTGGCCGCCGACAAGGCACCAAAAATCAATTATCCGAAACCCGATGGTGTGATTACGTTCGACAAACTGACCAATGTTTCGTTCTCGGCGACCAATCACGAAGAAGATCAGCCGGTTCATTTGACCTTAAGGAATGATGATGTGCCGGTGGCGACCAATTTGGCTATGTATGACGGGCCCGAAAATCGGTTCTGTCCAGCAGGCGTCTATGAGTTCGTCGATGATGAGGAAACAAGCGGCGCCAAGCGCCTGCAGATCAATGCGCAGAACTGCGTGCATTGCAAAACCTGCGACATCAAGGACCCGACCCAGAATATCAACTGGATCGTGCCGGAGGGTGGCGGCGGTCCCAACTACCCGAATATGTGATCGAGTGTGCGAAAAGAACCATTAGAACCGCTGGCGTCTGTCGGCTAGACTGGCGCTCACGATGAATAGATTAATTTCTCATATTTCAGCCCGGCTGTTAGCCGCAGCTTTGACCGGTGTTCTGGCCTTCAATACGGTTTCGCCCGCGGGCGTTGCGTACGCCGCCGAGCAACGCGTCGTGCCGGGGCCATCGCCCATCGGCAATTATCTTGCTGGACGCCATGCTCAATCGGAACGCGATCTTGACGCCGCGGTGACCTATCTTTCCGCCGCCTTGGGCGCTGTGCCGAACGCGCCGGATCTTTTACGCCGGACCTTTGTTTTGATGACCATCGAAGGGCGTATCAACGAAGCCTTGCCCCTGGCCAAGCGGTTGGTGAAAAAGAAATCAAAGACGCCCATTGCCAATCTGGCTTTGGCTGTCGAAGCCATTAAAAAGGGCGATGATAAACTTCTCCAACAGCGGCTGAAAAGCCAGCCAGCGGAAGGGATCAATGGGTTTACCCGACCAGTGATGGAGGCTTGGAGCCTGGCCGGTGCGCAAAAACCGGACGCGGCGCTGAAAGCCTTGAAACCGCTGGATGGAAATGCCGGCTCACAGGGTCTTTATGACATGCATCACGCCCTAATTTTGGATTTTGCAGGGCGAGAGAAAGCCGCCGAGGCGGCGTATCAGGATATTGCTAAGGGTGAGCGTGGTCCCAGTTTCCGGCTAGTCCAGCATTTGGGGCGCCTCTATGAACGAAATGGCCGGGCTACCGAGGCGAAAGCGCTCTATCAGCGCTACGTTGAAGACACGCCGGGGACCGCATTGCTTGACGCCGCGTTCAGGCGGCTGGCAGCAAAAAACAAGCCGCCGAAAATCATCAGGGATGGGCGCGACGGCGCCGCCGAGGCGTTGTTCAACATCGCCAATTCCCTGCGCCAGCAGCGGGCCCGCGAAACGGCGTTGGTTCTGGGGCGTCTGGCGCTCTGGCTGAAGCCGAAATTCCCCATTGCCCAAATCATGGTTGCCGATATTTTGGAAGATGATCAGCGGTATCTGCGGGCCAACGCTATCTACAAGGCCATCGGTGAAGGTTCGGCGTTTCGAAATTCCGCTGATCTGCGCCGGGCGCTGAATCTCAATGCGCTGAAGCAGACGGATGCGGCAATTACTTTGATGCGGTCTCTGACTAAAAAGCGCGCCACTGATCCGCAGCCTGTTGTGAGCCTTGGTGATCTGTTGCGCCGCCATGAGCGTTGGGATGGTGCCATCGATGCTTATACGGAAGCCATCAAGCGGGTCGGCAACATTGAGAAACGCCATTGGCGGATGCTTTATACCCGCGGCATCGTGCTGGAACGCGCGAAACGCTGGGAAGAGGCCGAAAAGGATTTCCTTAAAGCTCTAGAATTTGAGCCCGAGCAGCCCTATGTGCTCAATTATCTAGGCTATTCTTGGGTCGACCGGGGCATTAATCTGGAACGCGCCCAGGATATGATCCGCACCGCCGTCAAACGCCGGCCCAACGACGGCTATATCATCGATAGCTTGGGCTGGGTGTATTACCGCATCGGCAAGTACAAAAAGGCCGTGCTTGAACTTGAACGCGCCGTGCAGATCCGGCCTGAAGACCCGGTCATCAACGATCACCTGGGTGACGCTTATTGGCGGGTCGGGCGAAAGCTGGAAGCGCAATTCCAATGGACCCGGTCGTTGTCGCTGAAACCCAATGACGAGGTCGCCGCCGAGGTCCGAAAAAAATTGAAAGACGGGCTGGCACCGGCGAAACCCGTGGGCGTGCCGGAAAAAGCCGGCGAGACATCCGCCCCCGATAAGACCTGAACCAATCGTGAGCGCAAATTCCGGTGTCAGTGGTGAGAGTGGCGAAAGCATAGTTGTTTCGGCGCCGGCCAAACTGAACTTCTATTTGCATGTCCTCGGCCGGCGCGACACCGGCTATCATGACCTCGATAGCCTGGTGGTGTTTGCTGCCGTCGGGGATGTGGTCAGCGTTCACCCCGCCGCTGAAATCAGCCTGCAAATTGACGGTCCCTTCGCCGATGACGTGCCGGGCGGCGGTGACAATCTTGTCCTTCGCGCGGCTGAAGCCCTGGCCGAACGTACCGGCATGCAAGCCGGCGCTGCCATCACCTTGACCAAGAACCTGCCTGTGGCGTCGGGTATCGGCGGCGGATCGGCGGACGCGGCAGCAACCATCAAAGCTTTGGTTCGTCTCTGGGGCGTGCATCCTGGAACCCATGACCTGTCCGGATTGGCGCTCGATCTAGGCGCCGATGTGCCGGTCTGCCTGTTCGGGCGTCCGGCGTTCATGGGCGGCATCGGCGAACAACTGGAACCGGCGCCCGATCTACCCGACGCAGCTTTAGTGTTGGTTAATCCGGGAGTCGCGGTATCGACGCCGGAAGTTTTTGGCGCTCGTGTTGGGGATTTTTCAAGCGTCGCCCGCTTCGAAGATGAACCGGTCAACGCCGCCGTGCTGGCTGATGTTCTGCGTGGGCGCGGGAATGATCTTTTTGCGCCGGCCATGAAAGTCGCGCCCGAGATTGGCGAAGTCATTTCAGTGATTGAGGCGACCGACGGATGCTTGCTGGCCCGCATGTCTGGCAGTGGTGCCACGTGTTTCGGATTGTATGAAACAATGGCGGCCGCCGACGCCGCAACCCACGCGATCCAAGCTGCCCGCGCCGCCTGGTGGGCAACTGCGGCGCGGCTTCTGTGATCCGCCCGATCATTTGCGCAGGTAAATGACCCAGTAGACCATCGCCACCAAAGCGCTACCACCAATGATGTTGCCGATCGTCACGGCAATCAAGTTAGTCAAAAATCCCATGAGCGTGATCGTGTCGGCGCCTGCTAATGCGGCAATCGGGATCAAATACATGTTGGCGATGGAATGCTCGAAACTGAGCGCCACGAACGCCGAGACCGGGAAAATAATGGCGACGACCTTGCCGACCACGGTGCGCGCGGCGAAGCACAACCAAACCGCCAGGCAGACCAGAACGTTGCAAAGAATGCCTCGGACGAATGCCTCGGACGGCGGCAATGCCAATTTGGATTCGGCAATACCGATAGCGGTCATTGCGACCCCACCGTCGCCCAGGCCGAGAATGCCCGACAGGCTGACCAGCACGGCAGTGCCCATCGCACCAATGAAATTCCCGACATAAACGATACCCCAGTTGCGCAGCAAGCCACTGTGCGTGACCTTGCCGTCGGCCCAGGCCATGACGATAAGGTTGTTGCCGGTAAACAGCTCGGCGCCACCGACAACAACCAAGATCAAGCCCAGCGAAAAGGCCATCCCGCCCAGCAGCCGCGCCGGCCCGAAACCGAGGCCCGAATTGGTGATAACCAACGTATAAAAGGCGGCGCCCAGAGCAATAAATGCGCCGGCTAAAATAGCCAGCATCATCGTCGGCAGGAATGCCAATTCAGCCTTGGCGACGCCGACGTTTTCAACGCGCCGTGCGATCTCCTTCGGGCCATAGGGGTCAAGGTTGGTTGATGAGGGGTCATTTTGCATAAG
>JABJBP010000088.1 GCA_018665815.1 Rhodospirillaceae bacterium | reverse complement strand
CGAAAAAGTGGACCAAGCCACCCAGACCATGGAAACAGGCGCTGAACCAGTTCGCCGTCCTGTTCCAGGACCGCTTTCCATCGTCAATATATTGACGATGGAAAAACGTGAAACGGTCGCTTACACGGAAGACCGGACACTGCCGCAACTTTTGAAACCGTGTCCCCAGAACCGTATCCACGGGAGATTTTTATGTTGATCCCTTCGTCCTTCCAGAACCCCTTCTGCTAACCGGCATAGTATGCGGCCATTTCGCCGGAAGGAATCCAATCGAGAAGGAAGTGAACGTCTTCTTCGGCTTTGGCGCCTGACCCACTGGCCAATACCGCCGAGAGGGCGATGGCGCTGACTGACAACGTTCGTGCAATTTGACGGCTACCTAAAAACTTACGCATGATCATTTCTCCAACTGTTCGTTCATCAATCCAATAGTCGGAAGATTTAGGCTCACCTGAGCGATCACGGATAAATTATTGGTTTTGGTTGGTGTTGACGGCTCCAGCCATCCTCCATCCTTAATGATCAGGCAGATTAAAAATAATGTCGAATTAAAAAATGTTTGAAGCAAATAACTTTAAGTTATTCATGCTGCTGGCTGGAATACTAAGCCGGGCCTGGATCTGCCCGGTCTGCACGCCACAAATAGTTCTCTACGAATTCCTTAGCGAGGCGTGATAGCGGCCGCAAGCGGGAATGGGACAATGAAATTTTCGCCTGTTGCTTTGTTTTGAATGGCCGTGTCACGATATTCGTGAATTTTTCACCGTTTTTGGTGAATTCATCCACCACCGCAACGCCGGCACCAGCCTCCACCAAATGACAGGCCGTAACAAAATACCGAACATTGACCTGGACCTGTTGGCACTCGCCAACTTCCCGAAATGCCTCGTCTACGATCAGACCAACGGGAGAAGAACGAGGGTAGGATATCAATTGTGCCCCCCGCAGATCACGAGGTCGGATGGTCTTCTTATTTGTTAACGGGTGGCCCGTTGGAAGTGCACAAATTAAATTCCCATGGCGAATAATGTTTGATTCAATTCCGGGGTGATCGATGGGCGTGTTGGTTATCCCGAAATCGGCTTGGTTGCTGTTCAGGAGATCTACGATGTAATCGTGGGTGGGCGTATCAAAGCCGATTTTTACGTTCGGTCGATCCTCTAAAAAGGCGGCAATGGTTTGCGGGATGACGCTTTGGCCAAAGCTCGGACTGGCAAGGATTTTGAGCGTCCCTGCTTGGGTATCGCGAAGATCCTCAGCCAGCTCTTGAACGGCATCAAAATTGGCAAACAGTTGTTCCGAACGATCAAGAAGAACATCAGCCTCTCGGGTTGCCCGCAAGCGACCGCCGATGCGTTCAAATAATTTGAACCCCAACTGATCTTCGAACTGCCGCAGCATGTTGCTGACTGCAGGCTGAGAGATCGAAAGAAGCCGCGCTGCATTTTTAGTCGACCCGGTCTGCATGACCGCGCGAAAGATTTCAAGCTGCCGAAGATTCATATTGTATAACCTTTATGAATACGAATGATAGAATTCTTAAATCGACATTATACAGTGAGATTATCGAAATAGTGAACCTGTCGGATTTTCAGGGCGTGACTTCAGGCACGAGCTGTCGCCTGGATATGATTTCCGGTATTCGAATTTAAGGAGACAAGCCGATGGCAAGGATTATTCGGGTTGGGGATACTCAGCTTTAGGAAGAGTTTTGAACATGCTATCCGATTAGGGGCAGCAGACTTGATGTGTCCACATGGAATAGGTCGAAGACGCTTTGCAATCCTATCAACCGAGTGACCACCGTGGGGGTGGCGCCGCGTGGCCGTTTTGGATTGCGGAAATTCTAAATCCGATAAGGGTCAAAAACGGCTGCCAGCGGCAATCAAATATTGCGTCCGCCTAGCGCCCAAAAACGGAAGTCAGGACGGCGAACGTCCAGTTGCCGTACACAACCAGACGTTTTCCGGGCCGCCTTGGAAGGCCTCTTTCTGGCTATGAGAGAAAATTAGAAGGGGCCCAAAAGTTCGATTTCGTTAACTGTTTCCTATTGCGGGCATTTTACAAGTAGCAACGTTATAGAGTTCGGCGCTCTGGTGCTTTATAAAATTCCCCGCCCCGCGCAGATAATAAATCGTGAAATAGGCATTGGATGCATCTGAGAAATTGGCAACAGAAAATAATCGACACCTATCCGTTGATTATAAAACAGAACCGCCGATTTATTTTGAAAGCGCCGACGGGGGCCGGCAAAACCGTGCTCGCTAGCGAGATCATCGGGCGGTTCTACAAAGATAAAAAGATTGTCGTTCTGTGCCATCGTCTGGTTCTTTTGGAACAGCTTGAGGACGTGCTCAGCAAAAATCATTCGGTTCGCAAACTGGCGGTTTCCGACAAGGGACCTGCGTTCGATGGGTGCGACGTCTTGCTTTCAACCAGCATGCGCGCGAAAGACGTTCTGGCGGATGCCATTTTGAAGGCCGATCTGATCATCGTTGACGAAGCGCACCGCGTGTCGCCCAACGGCTTGGCTTATAAGTGGTTCCTTGATGACTTTGAAAATCGAGGCAAGGCATCGGCACAGTTGATGGGGCTGACAGCGTCGCCGGAGCGGCGCACCGGTGACCAGCGTGATCAGCTCAACCTTGCGTTTGACGCCATTATCGATTGCGCGAACATAAATGACCTGATTTCAGAAGGCGTTTTGGTTCAACCTGTTTATCGCCCTCATTTCGTGCACGATCTTAATCTGGATACCATCGATATCAGTTCCGGGGATTTTCCCGTTGCCTCATTGGCGCCCGCAATCATCAGATCATCAATGATTGATTACGCGCTCTGGAGCTATCACGAAGAGCGGGAACATCTTTCACCAAAACCCATCTCTGCATGGTTTTGCGCCGATATCAGCGTCGCTGAGGCGACCTTCCAGGCCATACAGGAATCGGGCATCGAAGCCGCCATTGTTACCGCGGGCACGCCGCTTAAGGTACGCATGAAACTTCTGGCCGCTCATGAAAAAGGTGACATCGAGGCCATGGTCTCCGTCGGCGTCCTTGCCGAAGGATGGGACAACCCAAATTGCAATATCATTGTTCATCTCAGGCCGACACTGTCGAAAGTATTGTGGGGGCAATCTGTCGGGCGCGGATTACGTTCCGCACCGGACAAGGATAAATGCGTCATCATTGATTTAAGCTCCAACTGGAGCACCTTCGGCCCGGTGGAAAAGTTGGAATGGAACCTGTGGACCCACCGGCGTTCCTATATGCAGTTCATGAACCGCTTCAACTGGATCGGCCAGCAGCAGGACCATGAGGACGCCATTGAGACCTATTTGTTGTGTAAAAACGAATTGCCGAACGGCATGCGGTGTTCGCACATCTACATGAAAAGCGCATTCGAGAATGAGACCTGCCCGGTTTGCGGAACCTATGCGGCAATTGATATCTACAAAGAGCAGAAACTGGACAGCTCGCTCAACGAAAACAAGCTCCACACCTTGTTCTTTGAACGCGTGCCAAAGGTCTGTGGCGAGATGAACTTGTCTGTATGGAGCAGCCTCGACAAGAAAGCCTGGAAATCAGCGACGCCGAAAGAACAGGTGTTCTTGGCATTCTGCATGGCATTTGCCGAGGTTTCGGGAGACAAGACGCGCTCAGAATCCGATTATTGGGACGCCACCCTCGCGGTCGAAGCCCGCATCCGTGCTTATCTGGTAGAAAACAAAATTCAGATCGTGAAGCAGCACGACTTCGACCTTGCCGATATCGCAGACGGCATGCTGGCAGGGACGGTGATCCGGACCCTTCAAGCCCATTACGGCATCTCAATTTGCGGAGCTGTATTCAGTAACCAAAGTGTTTCCGAATGTGATCGCAAATATCACAAGGCCATTAAAATCGCTGAGCGGTTGGCGATGATCGGCTGCTCGACGCAGGACAATCTGCCCTACTTCAATGCCAACGACCATCTGGCGTCTCTGTGATCCTCTGCCGAGTTGAAAAGTCGTTTGTCGCAAGGACCGCCAAAATCCGTTGCGATCAATAGAAACAAACTATTCAATACTTAGCGGATTTTTGTTCTTGCTGTTTGGGCGGCGGCGATCGGTGGACGGTTTGCCCCGCTGAGCATCTTGAAATGCCGAATAAAGGACCGGACATGTCGGCTGAGAAAACAGAGACACTTGTTGTTGGTGGCGGCCAGGCCGGGTTGGCCATGAGCGAGCACCTGAGCAATTGCGGTGTGGCGCATCTGGTGCTTGAGCGGCACCGCATCGCCGAGCGCTGGCGCTCGGAACGATGGGACAGTTTGGTGGCCAATGGCCCGGCCTGGCATGACCGGTTTCCGGGCATGGAATTTTCTTCCGATCCCGATGGTTTTCCCGGCAAGGAAGAGGTCGCGGATTATTTCGCTGCCTACGCGGAAAAGATCGCGGCGCCCATCCGTTGCGGTGTCGAGGTGACGGAGGTTCAACGCAACGTTGGCCGGCCCGGCTTCAGTGTCGAGACATCGGATGGTGTGATTGAGGCCAACAGCGTCGTCGCCGCCACCGGGCCGTTCCAACGCCCGGTCATCCCCGCCGTCATTCCCGAAGATAGCGGGATTATACAAATCCATTCCAATGCGTATAAGAATCCCGAACAGTTAGCGGCGGGCGCCGTCTTGGTGGTCGGGGCGGGGGCTTCTGGGACGCAGATTGCAGCCGAGCTTCTGGGCGCGGGAAAGCGTGTGACCCTCTCGGTTGGCCCGCACAACCGCCCGCCAAGACGCTACCGGGGGATTGATTTCGTCTGGTGGCTGGGGGTGCTGGGCAAATGGGAGGCCCAGTTCGCCGATTCTGGTAAAGAGCATGTGACGATTGCGGTGAGCGGCGCCAATGGTGGCATACGGTGGATTTTCGCAGGCTTGGCGCAAAGGGGATGACCCTCGTTGGCCGGACGGAATCGTACGAGGGCGGCGTGCTAACTTTCGCGCCGGATCTGCGCGACAATCTCGCCTTAGGCGATGCCAATTATCTCTCCGTGCTGGATGAAGCGGACGCATATGCGGTCCGCAACGGGCTTGATCTTCCCGATGATCCGGACGCTCGAAAGATCGAACCGGACCCGGATTGTGTGACCAATCCCCTTCTTGAGTTGAATCTAGCCGAGGCTGGCATCAGCTCGATCATTTGGGCGACGGGGTTTGCCGTGGATTTCAGTTGGTTGAAGGTCGACGCCTTCGACGAACGCGGCCGGCCCAAGCATCAGCGCGGCATTTCCGCCGAGCCCGGAATCTATTTCCTTGGCCTGCCCTGGCTATCACGACGGGGCTCGTCGTTCATCTGGGGTGTCTGGCACGATGCCAAGTTTCTGGCTGACCAGATTTCCACGCAACGCAGCTATCTGGCGTACACGTTGCCTGACAAAATTGATGATCGATAATTCAGGCCCGTTGATGGAGGACGATGAAATGGCAACAGCGTCGAAATCAGTATCCAACGCATGCCTGCGACCGAAGGCCGGCGGCATGGCGATGGTGCTAGTGGTATCAGTGATATTTCTGGCCGTGCCGGGCCAAACGGCGTTGGTGGAAGATGGGATCAGTGCCGAAAATACAGTCCGACTGAAGGCTGCCATCGCGAATGATTACCGCAGCGCCAAAAACACGGCTCGAGATGTCTATCGACACCCACTGGGAACGCTGTCGTTTTTTGGACTAAAGCCGGGGATGACGGTGGTTGAAATTTATCCTGGCCGCGGCTGGTACACAGAAGTTCTGGCACCCTATCTGAGCGGCCGCGGACAGCTGTATGCCGCCAGTTGGGCCAAGGATTCAAAAAGCAAGAACATTCAGCGGCGGCTGAAGGAATACCATGCAATGCTCACCGCCCGCTCCGGCGCATACGGGCAAGTCATTGTCACCGAATTATCGCCGACCAAAACCAACATCGCGCCGGCCGGAACCGCCGACATGGTGCTGACATTCCGAAATATCCACAATTGGATGAAGCGCGGTTACGACCGCACTGTTTTTGACGCCATGTACAAGGCCTTGAGGCCCGGTGGTGTGCTGGGCGTCGTTGAGCACCGGGGCAACCCGGAAGTTTGGCCCGACCCGCAGGCCTTGCCTGGCTACGTCGACCAGGACGTGGTCATTAAATTGGCGAAAGACGCCGGGTTCAAACTTGCCGCGACGTCGGAGGTCAATGCCAATCCGAAGGATACGCGCAACCATCCGAAAGGGGTTTGGACCTTGCCGCCGGCCATGCGTCTGAAAGACAAGGACCGGTCGAAATACTTGGCCATCGGCGAAAGTGACCGCATGACCCTGAAATTCATTAAGCCGGAGTAGGGGTGCCAAGGCCGATGGCCCACATGTCGCCGTTTTGTCGCCGCGCCGGTCTTTTCTTGGCGGCGGTTAGCGGTCACACTGGCGCAAATTTGCAATTCAGGAGAATATAATGAGCGTGTTGACGACAACGATTGGGGCTTACCCGAAGCCGGATTACTTGGACTTGCCGGACTGGTGGCAGGATTCCCGCGAGGGCGAGTATTACACGTTCAATTATGTAGACGACTATGAGGCCGCCGTCGCCCGTCTTGGTGCCGAGTTGGAACCGCTTTGCGTGCGCGCCACGAAGGACGTCATTGATGATCAGGTTGGCGCCGGTATCGACATCGTCACCGACGGCGAGATGCGCCGCGAAAACTACATCCACTACCACTGCCGCCGCCTTGACGGCATGGACTTTGCCAACCGCGCGGATATGGAATTTCGTCCGGGCTACCATGGCCGGGTCCCAGCGATAACCGGCGCCATCCGGGCCCAGGCACCGTTCCTGCCGAGCGACTGGAAAGCGGCTCAGGATATGACCGACCGGCCGGTGAAAATTACCCTGCCGGGGCCGGTGACCATCGGCAATGCCTGTGTCGATGAGCATTACGGCGACGACCGCGATGCCCGTAAACAACGTGGCGCCGATCTCGCCGAAGCCCTGAACGCGGAAATCAAGGCGCTGGCGGCCGCCGGATGCCGCTATGTGCAGGTTGATGAGCCGGGATTTGCGCGCAGCCCGGACGACGCCTTGGATTTCGGCTTTGAGAACCTGGACCGCTGCTGGCACGGCGTGCCCGACAGCGTGACCCGAACGGTCCACATGTGTTGCGGCTATCCCAATAAGCTGGACGCCGAGAATTACCCGAAGGCGGACAACGACATTTACGGGCGGCTAGCCGATTTGGTCGAGGACTCGTTGATCCAGCATTACTCGCTGGAAGATGCGCACCGCCACATTGATTTGGCGGTGTTAGAACGCTTCAAGACGACGACGGTGATCTTGGGTTGTTTCGATATTTCAAAAAGCCGCATTGAGACGATGGACGAGATGGAAGAGCGGTTGAAAGGCGCTTTGGAACACATTGACGCCGAGCGGTTGATTGCTGCGCCTGACTGCGGGCTCGGCCTACTGCCCCGCGATATCGCGGTCGCCAAGATGACTAATCTGAGTGCCGCCGCGGCGCGGGTTTGACCGGGCGCTTGCTGAGCGACGAGGGGCCGTTTCGCCCTGCTACTTTTCGTCTAGGGCGGTCGCACCATTCCAACTGGGAGGCGGCGGGGTTGAAATGAAGTTTCGGCATTTGCCGCTCAGCAACGCGACGACCGGATCATCTGGTTGTTCCTCGGTCAGTTCATCAAGAATTGACAGGGCGTCGCTGAAGTCGCGATGCAGGTAAAAATCGAAAGCCTGTTCATATTTTGATGCGCGGCGCAGGACGTCCGGGCCGACATAAAACGCGGCATCTTCGCCGCGTTCGCCCATAAGTTCATAAATTGTGACCGGCACAGTTGTGCCCTTGACCTCAACAATATCCACTCGGCAAAATAGAAATCCCGATGTTGCCCGTCGGCGCACCGCATCACTTGCCAGGACTTGCGTGCCGTAGAATTTATTCAACCCCTCAATACGCGCCGCAAGGTTTACGCTGGATCCCAGGCATGTGTACTGCATTCGGTCGCGCGCCGACGTTGCCGACCAGAACATCCCCTGTATGTAGGCTGAATCGAGTCCGCATGATGGATTGGCTTTTGCGGCGAATTCACCGTTCAAATCTTCTGAAATATGATAGGCGGCCAGCGCCCCTCGACACGCATTATCGGCATGCATGGCGTCTTCGGTCGGGGCGTTCCAGATGGCCATGATGGCAACACCGATGACCGCAAGTGCCAACACGGTTGCCGCGATGAGAAGTGAGCGTTTCAAGGTTGCCACCAGCTCAATCGTGAAATCAGAAACAGCGGCAACACTGACGATATTCCAATTGGCGATACTTCCCTTGGCGGCCGGCCGGAAATAAGAAATGTAATCTTTGCCACTCAGATTGAATGATCGGTGGGATTGCTGTGAGGCGTTTGAATCGCGGATAGCCGTGCGTACGAGCGGGTCGTCGATGTTCGTAGCGGCAACGAGTTCAATCGCATCCTTATTCGCCGTCAGTTTGACGGTTTTCTTCGGTTCGGGATGTGCCACGACGTCGCCGTTCCCATCAATGACGGCGACTACGCCGCCTTTCCCAGGGCAGAGTGCGGTGGTTAGCCCGGCAAGATCACTCAACGAGAGATCAACACCGACAGAGATATCTGGCAGATTGTGCACCTGTTCCGAGACCGTGACGCCCGGTTTTTTTAAGGCTGGAGAAAACGTACACCTTTGAGACGACAGTTTTCCCGCTGGCTTGGGATTCCAAGAACCAGGCGCGGGTCCTTGGGTCGTAGTCGGCGTTTTCCCGAACTCGAAATTGGATGTCTAGAAATTCGTCTCCAAGATGATCGAAATACCGCCACTTCTCAGGGCGCCCGCGGCCACCGGCTGACGGGCCAATGACACGCCATGCCGTCGCCGCTGACTTTGGCATGCCGGCGACCTTGCGGCGGCTTCCGTCCGGCGCCGTCAGGTTCACCGCCTGGACGAAAGCGCCGTCCGGAAACCCCACGAACACACCATAAATTTCGGGCGAACTTTTTAGACTGACAGCAAGCGTGACCAGTAGGGCCTCAGGATTTCGCCAGTCGAAGATTGATTTTGGGAGATGGGCAACCGTATCAGCGGTAAGCACGGCCCGGCCAACGAGACGATCAACAACTTGTTCAGCGGCTTCAGCAGCTTCAGCAGCTTTTGCAATGCTGGACTTTGCATTCTCAAGGATCGTGTCGCGGCTGCCAATGAAGTTAAGCGCCGCGACAACTGAGATTGTAACGGCTGTAAACAACGCGAAGGCAGTCGTGACGGTAACTCTGAGTGGTAGTTTCATTCATTCACTGGAAAACTTGCTCGAAAAAAAACTTTAGCGCGAATTTTATCGAATGCCTATGCCTTCCTTATCCCCCTTATTTAACCCCATTAAGTACCACCCCATACTCAACCATACGAAGCGTATATGTCTATAACCTTACAAATTCTACTGGTGCTCAAACAACGTCCCCGCCGCTCGAAACGTGCGTTTGTTCCTCGCTCTTGCTAGAAGAATCCGGTTAGACAATTTTGAATTATTATCTTGGCAGGCGAGGGTGGTCATCGTGATCCGTGACAAAGAGACGTTCCAACAGCTGATTTCCGATATTCGTGAATTTGTACGTGACGTGGCAATCCCTAACGAAGACCGCGTCGAGGCCGAAGACGATATCCCCGAAGATGTCATCGACAAGCTCAAGGAACTGGGTAGCTTCGGCTGGTCGATCCCCGAGGAGTACGGTGGGCGCGGCCTGACATCCGAGGAACTGGCAACGGCGTTCATGGAATTCACCCAATGCTCGGTCGCGTTTCGGGTTTACGGCGGCCAAAACGCCGGCATCGGCTCGGAATGCATTATTCGCGACGGCACCACCGCGCAGAAGGAACGCTACCTGCCGAAACTGTCATCGGGTGAGATGATCGGTTGCCTGGCACTGACGGAAACCATGGCGGGGTCCGATGCGACGGCCCTGCAAACGCGTGCCGAGAAGGTCGATGGGGGCTACCGGATCACTGGCGATAAACGCTATATTACGCTAGCACCCATTGCCGATTTGTATACCGTTTTCGCCCGCACCGACGGCGAGCGCGGGGCGCACGGCGTGACGGCATTTTTGATTGAACGCGGCACCGAGGGCATGACGCCGGGGCCGTCGACTCCGAAAATGGGCCAAGAAGGTGCGCCCATCGGCGAGATCACTTTCGACAACGCGTTCGTTCCCGATGAGGCAATTCTGGGTGGCGAAGAGGGCGTTGGGTTCCAATCGGTGATGAAGGCGCTGAACAAACAGCGCATTAATCTCTCGGCCCTATCAACGGGGCCGGCGATCCGCATGCTCGATGACGCGGTGGCATTTGCCAAGGAACGACGCCAGTTTGACCGGGCCATCGGCGAGTTCCAACTGATCCAGGCGATGTTGGCCGAATGCAAAGTTGAGATCGAGGCGGCCCGTGCGCTGATCTTAGAGACCGCCCGTAAACGCGACCGGGGCGAGGACGTCACCATGGATGTCAGCCTTTGCAAATATTATTCAACGGAAATGTGCGGGCGCGTCGCCGACAAGGTGGTGCAAATCTTCGGTGGTCAGGGCTATGTGAAGGGCACCGGAATTGAGCGCTTCTACCGCGACGTCCGGGCGTTTCGAATTTACGAAGGCACCAGCCAAATTCATTTGCTGAACATCGGGAAACGCTTGCTGCGTTAATCTCCGCGTAATACGTGGGACGACAAAGGGGATGAAACGCGGACCGTTGTGTGATTAAGATATACCAGTCCGGGGGGCCTAACACGGCTGATGGTTGATTGGCTGGCGTGATAGTCGAACTGGACGTACGGTCCCATGATTTCATTTAACTTAGTGACGCTCGTAACGTATTGGGTCCTCATCGGCCTTTGGGGATACATCCTCTATTTCTTTTTCCGCCAACGCCAAGACATCGGCAGGGCGGGGCATGCCATCTCGATCCTGCTTAGTTTTTTGGCCGTCGATGCGTTCCGGAGTCTGTTTGAAAGCGTTTTTTTTGTGCCTGGCAATCGGCGCGCGCTGGATTTTTGCCGTATGAGATTTTCGGGTTTCTTGGCCAACCGGAGTTGGTCATCATCCCGAAACTCTTTAATCTGTTGGCCGCTAGTCTTATCGTGATCCTTCTGATCAAACGTTTCATCCCTTCCATTGCCGAGGAACAGAAGCGAAGTAGCGAACAAATTGCAGCGCTTGAATTCGAGGTTGCGGAGCACAAACGAACAGCGGATTTACTGCGCGACTCAGAGATGCGAAACCGCGCACTGCTAGAGGGCTCGCCGGTCTGCAACAAGATCATCGATCTTGATTCGAGGCTCGTTTATATGAGCAATGCCGGGGTCAAGATGCTGAAGATTCCCGACATCCAGGCTCATTATGGGACCGTCTATCCACCGGATTTTTACGACGAGGCACTGCGCGCGCCTTTGACTGAGAATCTCAATCGGGCGAAGGCAGGGGAAACAACAAGCGTCGAATGCCCGTTGTTAAGCTCGGAAGGGGAAGAAATCTGGCTTCACACGACTTTTGTTCCGGTTTGCAATGACGGTGGTGTGGTCGAATATGTCATCGCCTCGTCGGTGGATATTACCGAGCGCAAGAAAGCCGAAGTAGAAGCGCAGGTCGCGAAAACCGAGGCTGTGAATGCGAACAAGTCGAAGTCGGAATTTCTTGCCAATATGAGCCATGACCTCAGGACGCCATTGAATGCCATCATCGGTTTCACTGAGATGATAGAAACCGAAACATTCGGGCCCTTGGGCGATGCGCGTTATGAGGAATATGCGAAAGATATTCGCAACAGCGGCAATCTCCTGGTCAGTCTGATCAACGACATTCTAGATATTTCGAAGATCGAGGCCGGAAAATATGAATTGAATGAGGAAATCCTCGATGTGTCATTGATTGTCGAAGATTCCGTGAAAATGATTTCGACGCTGGCGAACGCCGGAAATCTTCATCTTGCGGCCGATATTGAACCGGGCCTGCCAAAGTTGCGCGGTGATGCGCGCTCGATCACCCAAATTTTCAACAACCTGCTTTCGAACGCCGTTAAATTTACGCCGCCCGACAGGGAGATATGAATATCGGCCAAAAATGACAACGGCGCGATTAACGTTGCCGTAATTGATGCGGGGGTCGGTATGTCGAAAACTGATATCGACAGGGCTTTGGTGCCGTTCCAGCAAGGCAACAGTGATATTTCCCGACTTCGCGAAGGCACCGGATTGGGGCTTCACCTTTGCCAGAAGCTGATAAATTTGCACGAAGGCGAGATAACTCTGATGAGTGAGATTGATGAAGGGACGACGGTTATCGTGAGTTTCCCGCCGGAAAGAACCGTCGCCGCTTGATCATCGTTGAGTGTGTTCGTCAAAATGAATTCGCATGAGTGGCCGGCCGCCAGAGCCCTTTGACGGCCTTCGGGCGTGTAACGGGTTGAGGCATTGCTTTTCACGAGTTGTCGGTCACAGGAACTTGAAGCTAAAGTCGATCTACAATGACGTATAACGTTCGAGGTCAAGGACCGGCGGGCGGAGAGAGGTCATGACGGCGGTGCACGATACCTGATCAAGAGCGCTGGCTTCATGGCTGTTGTTACGACGTTCTTCGTCGCCACCTTGGGCGCTGCGTCCGACGCCTGGGCGGATGGTCATTATTACTCTTTGTCGAAAGTCTTTCCGAAAGGCAAATGCGCGCCCGTAGCGCCGAACTTTGAATTGCTGGTGGCGGGCTTCGCCGGCGGGGAGATGACAGAACACAAAATCAGCGACGGACACGGCGGTGTCACGGAGACCATTACTACCTTCATCAGCAAGGATCGTGACCAGTGGGTGATTGTTGGCCCAAAGCGCGACCAAAAGGTCATTTTTTGTCTTTATGCCTCGGGGGTGGGCGAGGATTTGGTCGCGCGGCGCGCCCTTGAAGCGAAATAGTTCCTCATGGCCAGTTGCCAATCTATGATGGGTGGAGATTAACCATCAGGAGG
>JABJBP010000087.1 GCA_018665815.1 Rhodospirillaceae bacterium | reverse complement strand
GCGATCATGATCGTCGGCGCGTTGGTATTGCCCGATGTGATCGTCGGCATCACCGAGGCATCGACAACTCTGAGGCCGGCAATACCATGCACGCGCAAGCGGTCATCAACCACGGCCGCCGCGTCGCTGCCCATTTTGCAGGTCCCGACGGGGTGGAATATGGTGGTCGCGATATTGCCGGCTTCGCGGGCTAGGTCTTCGTCGGCGGCAAACTCCAGGCCCGGCAGGAACTCTTCCGGCTCGAAGCGTTTCATGGCGTCCGCGGCGACGATCTTGCGGGTCAGGCGCAAGGCGTCGGCGGCAACTTGTTGATCAGCCGGGTCGGCCAGATAGTTTGGCCGGATTGCCGGCTGGCTAAACGGGTCGGCGCTTTTAATCCGCACATGGCCACGGCTCTGCGGACGCAGATTACAGACCGACGCCGTGAAAGCCGGAAACGGATGCAGAGGCTCACCGAATTTCGGCAAGGACAGCGGCTGGACGTGATATTCCAAGTTCGGTGTGTCGCGGTCCGGCGTGCTTTTAGCAAAACCGCCCAATTGGCTCGGCGCCATGGTCATGGGGCCGCGCTTGAACAGGAAATACTCCAGTCCGATGCCCATTTTACCGATGATCGAATTGGCACGCTCATTCAGGGTCTTGGTGTTCTTGACCTTGTAGACGGTGCGAATTTGCAAGTGGTCTTGCAGATTTTCACCGACACCTTTGAGGTCATGCTTCACGTCAATGCCGTGACCGGCCAGGACCGGGCCGGGCCCGATGCCGGACAACTGCAACAATTGCGGCGAGCCGATAGAACCGGCGGACAGGATGACTTCAGCATTGGCATTGACCCGGCCCGCTTTGCCGCCCCACGTGATGTCTACGCCGACGCAGCGTTTGCCTTCCAATACCAGCCCCGTCGCCTGGGCCTTGGTGAACACCGTCAGGTTCGGGCGGTCCATGACGGGTTTTAGAAACCCTTTCGCCGATGTCCAGCGCACGCCTTTGTTCTGATTAACCTGGAAATACCCGCAGCCTTCATTGTTGCCGGTATTGAAATCGTCGGTCTTCGGAATGCCGATCTCAGCGGCGGCGTCTTGGAAGGCATCCAGAATTTCCCAACTGAGACGCATGTCTTCGACACGAAACTCGCCACCCGATGCATGCAACTCACTTTCACCGCGACCCTGGTCCTGGGATTTCAGGAAATACGGCAGCACATCATCCCAGCCCCAGCCGGCATTCCCCATTTGCCGCCATTGATCGTAATCGCGGGCCTGACCGCGGATGTAGATCATGCCGTTGATCGCCGAACAGCCGCCCAGGACCTTGCCGCGCGGGTAATCCAACACCCGCCCGCCGAGACCAGGCTCAACCTCGGTTTTGAAGCACCAATCCGTGCGCGGGTTGTTCATAGTGAACAGGTAACCGACGGGGATATTGATCCAGAAATAATTGTCGTCGCCGCCGGCCTCCAGCAGTAGAACACGGGTTTTCGGATTAGCCGACAGCCGGTTGGCCAACACACAGCCCGCCGAGCCCGCACCGGCGATGACATAATCGAAGGTGCCGAAATCCCCAGATTGATTTCCAGGCTGATTTCCTGACTCATTCACTGCCATGCCGTTCCTCTCTGTGAAATCTTGCAGCCTTGTCACGTCCACTGGGCGCATCATAATGGCGCCAACACCGACACCTCAAGGATGACAGCTATGAAAGATGCTGAAACCGATATCCCGATCCTGGGCTTGGGCCTCACATGGGAGGACTACAGCGTTGGGCAAAAATTCAAAAGCCTGGCCCGGACCATCACTGAAGCCGATATCGTCAACTTCATCGGCGTCACCGGGATGGTGGAAACCCTGTTCACCGACCTGACCTTCACCAAGGGGGCGGCGCAGGCCGGCCGGGTTGCACCGGCGGCACTGACCTACACCATTTGCGAAGGCATCCTGTGTCAGACCGTGATCCAAGGCACCGGCCTGGCACTTTTAGAAGTCTCGAAAAAGGTGCTGGCGCCCGTCGTCGCCGGCGACACGGTGCACGGCGAGGTCGAAGTTATGCATATCCGCCAGACGTCAAAAGGCAACCGCGCCGTCATCAAGACCTCTCATGAGATCAAAAACCAGCGCGGCGAGGTGGTGATCACCTATCAAGCAACGCGCCTTGTTTCCGGCCGCGACGGCGGCTGAATAGAACCTAGCGCGACGGTGGCGAAGCTTGAGAGAGCTTAAGCAGTCCTGAGAATCAGATGATATCCGAAATCGGTCTCGACAGGCTCGGAGATCGCATCCACGTCCAACGCGAAGGCCGCTTCTTCGAATGGCTTGACCATCATGCCGCGGCCGAACTCACCCAAGTCACCGCCGCCGGAACCCGACGGGCAATCGGAGTGCTCTTCGGCCAACTCAGCGAAGTTGGCGCCATCATCGATCTGCGCTTTCAGATCTTCGATTTCTCTCAGGGCGTCATCCTTGCTGCGACCGTCGGTGTTGCGAAGGATGTGGGATGCACGAATATCGTCGCTCATGAACACTCTCCAATTGGCGGATAATCTTTGCCGGCGGCTCATCCCCGGCGCGGTTTTGCCGGGTTAAATCATGTGCGGCGCGTGAGCGCAAGTCAGGTGCGCTGCATAATTTGAGAAACGATTATTCTCAGGGCCCGGCCCGGCCCGGAATTTCAAACAAGGGGCCAAACTCTCGCGTGCCGTGATAGCACGCCGGCAAGGGCCGACCGTCGGCGAGGCCCAACCACAGCCGCATCATATGGCGCCGCTGGGCCGGGTCGGGGTAATCCTCAAAGGCATCGCGGGCGTGAAAAATACTGAAATTGCTTGCGACCTGAATATCGCCCGGTTCCATTTCAAAGCCGATATTAATTTCAGGGTCGGCACACAGCTGATCAACCAGATCAAGAGCGGCGACTTGGGCGTCGGTGAGTTTCGGCACGTCTTCGAAGCGCTGGGCGAAATCGACGTAGTGGCGCTTGTGCAGGGAATTCAGGCGCCCGCCATACCACACGTAAATCGGCACGACCTGCACCGGCGGATGGCCGGCCAACTGTTGTCCGCGGGCATCGAAATGAAACGGCTGTTGCAACACTTCAGCCAAGGCTGGGTCGCGCTTCATCACTTCGTTAAACACCGTCACCGCGCTGGCCATGCGGCTGGCGCCGCCGCTTTTCGCGGCCCGTCGGCACAGCAGCATCACCAGATCGCCACCGTCATTATGGAACTGTTGTTCGGCGTTGGTTTGATAGACCCTGAGGTTCGGATTGATGTCGAGTTTATCGCCTGTATCGCGGACATGATGGAAAACTTCGCGCGCCGCGTCCTGAGGCTGGGGCAGACCGACGTGCTGACCCATCCCCCAGAGCGCCAGTGCGGCTTCATCGGCACTTAGTCGATCGACGGGCAGTCCCTTGATCAGCATCGTGCCGATGCCGCGATCGACTTCCTTCGCGATGGCCGCCAATTTCACCGCCAAGCCATCCAGCGGGAAATCATCACGGCTCACCTGGCGCAGGGAAATATCACGCGCACCGACAATCGCCGTGTCCAATTCGGCAATGTCCGCCATGGACAACCTGTATATCCATTGTTCACTGGCGGCCAAGTCCGGGCCATACCAGGCGGCGGGATCATCGACGTGTTCGGTTCGCAGTTCCATCATCCCATTTTACGCATCGTCCCAAATTGTTCAATTGGCGTGCGAAAATTACGAAATCCACCATGCTCATCTTTTCCCGTACCCGGCCCCATGCTAGGACTGAGACCTTCGGGAGGAATACATGACCAATAAAATCACCATCGATATTGCTGAACGGATCAGTTTCGCCGACGGCATGGCTTTCGGCGATGCTGGCGCCTATGAACGCCTGCGCGGCCGCGCCCATTATGCTGTCGACCCCAATGCGGCGGCTAACGCGGGTATTTGCGACATCGACAAGGCGCCCACCAACTCAGACGGCCTTGTTGAGTTTGCCAGTGATATTTTTATTTACCGCCCCGTTGATCCGGCCCGCGCCAACAAGCGCGTGTTCTATGATTACGGCAATCGAGGCAATCAACGCGCCATTCAGTTTTTTAACGATGCGCCGCCATCGAACGCCCCGCTTAGTGGGTCCGACGCCGGCAATGGCTTCATGTTCCGCCGCGGCTATACCTTCGTCTGTTGCGCCTGGCAGGCCGACCTATTACCAGGCGACGGTCGAATGCTATTGGACGTCCCAGTGGCCACTGAGGCCGGCGAGCCGATCACCGGCCTTGTCCGCAGTGAATTCATTCCAGAAAGCTACGGCACCAACACCATGCCTTTGTCGGGTTGGATCAATACCCGAAGTCACCCAACAGCCTCCATGGACCCGGCCGACGCGACCCTGACCCGGCGGCGCTACGCCACCGCATTGCGCGAGAACATTCCCGCCGATCAGTGGAGTTTCGGCCGCGATGAAGGCGGCATCGGGCTGGACGGTGTCGCCCGGCAATCGGCGATCGTGCCGTCGGAAACCAACATATATATGGAATCCGGGTTCGACCCCGGTTGGATTTATGAACTGGTCTACACCGGGAAAGACCCGCTGGTCATGGGATTGGGGCACCTGGCGGTCCGCGATTTCATCAGTTTCCTGAAATACGACGATGTGGACGGCGCCGGCACCGCCAATCCAGTCGCCGATATCGGCATTGAAAAAGCCTACGGCTGGGGCCGCTCGCAAACCGGCCGGATCATCCGCGATTTCCTTTATTTGGGTTTCAATGCTGACGCCGAAGGCCGCCAGGTTTTCGACGGTGTCTTGCCGCACGTCGCCGGCGGCGGCCTGATGTGGATGAACCATCGTTTCGCCAACGCCGTCTGCCCGGCAGGCCAGGAACACGAGGATCACTACAACTGCGCCGACCGCTTCCCGTTTTCCTACGCCGAAAGCACAGATCACCTGACCGGTAAGACGGACGCAATATTGAAACGTCCCGATACCGACCCCTTGGTCATTCATTCGCAAACCGCCACGGAATACTGGCAACGCCGGGGCTCTTTGGTGCACACGGACACCCAAGGCAATGACCTGGAGCAACCCGATACGGTGCGGGTTTTCATGTGGGGCAGTTCCGAACACTTCGCCGACCCGAATTTGAAAAAACCATCGCGCGGCATTTGCCAGAACCTCAGCAATGTGGTTCGCACATCGATGCTATTCCGGGCACTTTTGGATGCCCTGGACGCCTGGGCGACGGACGGCACCGCGCCACCAACAAGCCGCTGCCCCCGGCACGACGACGAGACATTGGTGGATATGGACACCTTCCGGAAGGGGTTTCCCGACATTCCCGGTTTGGCTCTGCCGAGCGGACCGGCGAACCTACCGCTGCTGGATTTCGGACCGAATTTTGACAGTGGCATCCTGAGCAACGAGCCGCCAAAAGTGACCGACGCCGATGGCTATACCCTTTTAATTCCGGCCACGGATTCCGACGGCAATGACCTGGGTGGCGTCCGCGCGCCCATGGTCTCAGCGCCGTTAGCGACCTATACGGGATGGAACCTGCGGGCCCGTGGATTTGGAACCGGAGCCAAGTACAAATTTTCCGGCTCAACGGTGCCCCTGCCGGACTCCGCCGAGGAACGCCAAACAACCAATGACCCCAGAGCGGCAATCTTAGAGCGCTACGAAGACGCCGGCGCTTACCAAGCCGCCATCCGTGCAGCGGCCGAAGCGTTGGTTACCGATGGCTTGATGCTGGAAGAAGATATTGAGCGCTGCGTCGAATGGGCGGCGGACTGGGATCGTGACCGCCACGACCTGAAGACGATTTAATTGACGTCGTCCAGCATGATCACTTGCGGATCGGATTCCAAGGGCACATCAATCTTATGAAAACGTGGCGCCCCGTCGATCAGCCGCTCGTTGAGCTTGGCGAGAAGTTGCGCGCCATTGTGCCTATCGGATCGTCGGCGATATCCCAAAACGTCAAAAACGCACCGTTGCAGTACACGACCACCCCCGACACGTCTATCAGCACAAGACCGCCGGCGGCAGCGTCCAGGCTGGCGCGCAAAAAGGCGTTCACATCCGCCGTCTCGGGTTGGCTTACTGTATCCACTTAGGCACTCCCCAACAGCGATAAATCTACGCCAAGTCGCAGGGATTTCCAATATACTGGATCGTTTCCAAATGTGTCAGAAAATCAAGCGATGGCAATGCGCTCGGGGCGGGCTTCCGGGAGGTCAGGACTCGGTTGGCAGAACCCGTTGATTGGTGGCCCGCAGTTTGTGCGCCAACTCAATAAACAAACTGAGATATAGCCTTCCTGCGAAGGACGGATCGGCATCAATCATTTCATCGATATCCGATCTGGCAACAAAGACAATTTTGACATCCCCATCGGCAATCAAGGTTGCGGAGGCGCAGGCATTATCAAGAAATGAGATTTCACCAACCGCGTTGCCAGGACCAAGCGGACCGGTGAATTCGGCCAGAATATTTTGCTTGTAAGATCGTCCGACCCTGAGATTTCCGACCTGCAGAATACCCAGGGCATCAACGTTGTCGCCTTGACTCAAAACGACGTCGCCAGTCGCAAAGCCGTGCAGTTCACCGCGGGCACGCAAGGCGTCCAAGTCCGCAGGCGTTAACTTCGACAAACAGGCGCAAAAATCCATGTCGTTACCTTCCCTCTGCAAAATCTTACCGATTTAAAGTTTCCAAGACAATGAAATGTAGGAAATTACCGCGCCACGCCGGTGCTCATCCGCGATCGCCTAAGCAATTTCCCGTGCGTTTTAATAGACTTTTAATAGCCCTCTGACAGTTTTCCCATGGCGCCGAAAATTGGACCTGATCACCCAAGAAGAGTTTGCGCAGCGTTGGTTCGGGTATAATGAAGCGATTCGCGGATATGGCGCCTGGTTACCCATTGGATCGATGAAACCACTTACGGCGCGAAGACACTTTGGTGGGATATTACCGGCGGCGACGCCTTTGATACGTCAAGCCGGATCAGCATCGAAATTCCACGTGACGTCCGCCAGCAAATTCAAAATGCCCAAAAGATGTCACCTGCCAAACCGGCGGCAATGAAAAAACCGGCTGAGAAAACCATGGCCAAGGAGGTCATGACGAAAGAGGCAATGGCCAAGGAGGCCATGGCAAAAGTAACGATGGCCAAGGAGGCCGTGGCAAAAGAAACGATGGCCAAGACGGCACCGGCAAAACCTTCAGCACCGCCGCCCATGCCACCTGCCGCGCCTGTCAAAAAGATCGAGCCTAAAAAGCCGATGCAGGCTGCGGCCTTGAGCGGGGAAGCCGCACCACCGCCCCCACCGGCCGTGACCGCGCCACCAAAAACCGCTGCGCCTCTGGCTGATGCAAATAAAGACGCCAAGAAAATTGCCGCCGACAAGGCGAAACCGGTCGTCCAGGCGAAAGCCGAAACCAAGGATGGCGGCGATACGGAACACAAACGGGGCTTGTTGTATTACAAAGGGATCACGGTGCCCAAGGATTTTCGCCAGGCCGGTGATTGGTTTAACAAGGCCGCCGCCAAAGGCCACGCCGGCGCACAATATAATCTAGGGATCATGGCCTATTTGGGCCAGGGCATGACCCAAAGTTTCGCCGAGGCGGCGAAATGGTTCCGCAAGGCCGGCGAACAGGATCACGCCGCCGCCCAATACAATTTGGGATTTCTCTTTTACGAAGGCAAAGGTGTGCAGAAGGACGATCAAGAGGCTTATCATTGGATCGACCAAGCTGCCAGATTGGGTCACAGAAAGGCAGCAAAAGCGCGTGAAACGCTGGAAAAAGTACTGCCAAAGGAAATCTTCAAGAAGAACTAGTGCCGCCTAATCCCTCAAGACATTACCAAAACATACTTTATCTTGCGTGCGAGTCGCTAGATTTTCATTCCAAGTGCAACACGGATATACTCCGGAGTTGCAATGGGAAAGAACTATGATCAGCTCGACATTGATGAGCGTTATGAGATTTACCGCCTGCATCAGGCGAACACGTCTCTTCAAGCGATTGGCCGCCTGATGGGCCGATCACCATCCACAGTCAGCCGGGAATTACGCAGAAATGCGCTGCCGCGGGGGGAGTACAATCCCGGCTCGGCCGACCGGATCGCCTTGTCGCGTTGCCGAAGGCTTTCACGCATTGAGCGCCTGAACCCACTGCGAACGCAGGTCGGTGACGGCCTTGCAATGGGTTGGGCGCCGGAGCAAATCGCAAGCAGGCTCAGGCTCGAAGGATCAGAACATAGCGTTAGCGTCGAGACAATCTATCGGTTTATCTATCATCCGCGCGTTCGTTCTGAGAAGCTGTATCGGTTCCTGCCTCGCGCCAAGGCCAGCCGTGGACGGCGATACTTCAAACGCCGCCGAGAACCAATCGAAGGGCGTAGCTCCATCTCCGAACGCCCGCAATCTGTGGCTTTGCGTGAAGAGTTCGGTCATTGGGAGGGCGACCTGATGCAGTTCCGGACCCAGCGCGGCAACCTGCTCACAGTGTGCGAACGCAAGTCTCGGTTTATCCTCACGTTCCCCTTGCAGACGAAAACAGCCGATGAAACAGGCGAGGCGGTGATTAAGCTTCTTCGGAACCTGCCACGCGCGGCGCGCAAATCTATAACCTATGATAACGGCGGTGAGTTCGCGCGCCATGCCGACATGGAAGCTGCATTGAACATGCCGGTCTACTTCTGCGATCCACATTCGCCCTGGCAGCGCGGCAGCATCGAAAATGCCAACGGCATCTTGCGCCGCGACTTGCCGAGAAAAACCAACATCACGAACTACACGGTCCGCGATATCAGCGAAATCACGTGGGCCATAAACTCAACATCACGGAAATGCCTCGGATTTAAAACGCCGGCAGAGGCGTTCCTTCAAAGTCTACAGTGTTGCACTTGACGTGAGAACCCAGCCCCGTTCGCGGTGCAGGATGTAAAGCCCCGCGAAGATAACGATCGCAACACCACTGAGCGTGCCGGCGTCGGGTATGTCGCCCCAAACAAAATAGCCCAGTGCGGCGGCCCAAATCACACTTGAGTATTTAAACGGCGCGACCATCGCCGCTTCTCCCATACGGAAAGTCTCAATCATCAGAAAATGAGCACACCCCGTAATCATGCCGCTTAAGGCAAACATCCCCCAATCGGCAAGCGGTACGGCCTTCCAGACAAAAGGCGCCGTCGCCAACCCAGCCAGCGTCATACCCAGGGAGGTATAAAATAATAAGGCGACGGACGTTTCCCGAGCGCTCAACCGGCGTGTCAGAATGTCCCGGAACGCGCCTGTCAGGCTGGCGCCCAGGGGCAGCAACGCAGCCCATTGCATAGCCGAGCCGCTGGGCTGCATGATCACTACAATTCCGACAAACCCAGCCAACACCGCCATCCAGCGGCGCCAGCCAACCTTCTCGCCCAGCAACGGCGCCGCCAATGCGGTGATGAACAGCGGCCCCGCGAAGGCAATGGCGATGGCGTCGGTGAGCGTCAGATACCTAAGCCCGGTGACAAACATGAACGTCCCGGCGATCACCAACCCGGCCCTGATGAAATGTCCCACCGGCTGGATCGGGCGAAGCGAACTGATGCCGCCGGCCCGCCAAATCAAAAGCGACAGAGGGATAAATACGAAAAATCCCCGACACGCCATGATTTGGCCAACCGAATACCCATCGGTCAGCCATTTCATCACCGCATCGTTGGCGGTCAAGAACATGGCGCCCAGCAACATGCACACGACGGCCTTGCCTGGCGCCGACGAAGTGCGTCTCATAAGTTCGGAATTTTTCACGGAAAATCCTTCCGCGGGTATCTTAGCCGTAAAGATAAGAGACAATAAAGACCGCGCCGCAAATCCCGGCCAAATCGGCCAGCAACGCGGCGACCAAGGCATGGCGGATGCGTCGGATGCCGACGGCACCAAAGTAAACGGCAAGCACGTAGAACGTCGTTTCGGTGGACCCTTGGAATGTGCTGACCAGATAGCCCACGTAACTATCCGGCCCGATGGCAGGGTTTTGGATAATCGAGGCCAGAATGCCGTAGGCGCCGGAACCGGAAAGTGGCCGCAGCAGCGCCATCGGCAGGGCGTCAGGCGGCAAGCCGACCAATTCGGTGATGGCGCCGAGCGGCTGAATAATCAAGGCCATGGCCCCCGACGCCCGGAACATGCCGACGGCAACCAAGATCGCCACCAGATAAGGAATGATCCTGAGTGCCACGTTGAAGCCGTCCTTGGCGCCCTCGACGAAGGCTTCGTAGACACTGACGCCGCGCAGCGCGCCGAAACTCAGCAAGCCGACCATCAACCCGGGGATGATCCAAGGCGCCACAGCACGGCCATGAAATACCGTTAGCGGCACCAACGCTGCAACGCCGGCCAACGCGGCGACTGAAACCCAGATTGGATAAGCACCGCCAGCACCGGCGGGCGCCTTCGGTACATCACTGAAATCATCCGTGGCTGGGATGACTGAGTCTTCAGCGGCTTGATCAGGATCGGCGGGCGGGGACCGCCAACGTTTTTCCAAAAACTTGCAGGCGATAATGGCAACGGTCGTCGAACAAATGGTCGCAAACAAGGTTGTCGGCACGATCCCCGCCGGATCGACCGAACCCGCCGCCGCGCGGAGCGCAATCACACCGGTCGGCAGAATGGTGATGCTTGAGGTATTGATTGCCAGAAACAACGCCATGGAATTGCTCGCCGTGCCTTTTAGCGGGTTCAGGGCCTCCAATTGCTGCATGGCGCGAATGCCGAACGGCGTCGCCGCGTTGCCAAGCCCCAACACGTTCGCCGCCATATTCAAGATCATCGCGCCCATGGCCGGGTGTTCAGCGGGCACGTCGGGGAATAGGCGGATCAGCAAGGGTCGGAGCGTCTTCGCGATGATCACCAAAAGCCCGCCCTGTTCGGCGACCTTCATCAAACCCAAAAACAACGCCATCACACCAACCAAGCCGATGGCCAAAGTCACTGAGCCTGCGGCGGCGTCGATCATTGAAGTGCCCAGGACCGACATGGGCGCCTCTTCGGCGCCACCGGTCCAGGTGATTTGGCGAAACGCCGCAACGGCGAAGGCAGTGAGGACAATGGCTAGAAATACGGCGTTCAAAAAATTTGCCTTTCGCGGAATATGCCTCTCGGGCGCCAAAACGTGATCCCCGCGTGAACAGCAAATTGCGGGGCTCAGCGGGGTTTCATGGTGGACGTTTGAGGGCGATCAGGGAAGCTTTGCTCTCGGCGCTTCAAAAACCCGTTAGTTTACCTGAAAGGCATGGTGTCGGGCTGTAGCGGGGTGGTAACGTAATCCAAGCAAATTCAAGCGAATCGGGAGCTTTCAAATGAGATTATCCACACGGGCATTGAGCCCGCTTTTGGCCGCCGGCCTCCTGGCCGCAACTAATGTGCCAGACGCCATGGCCGCCGATGACAAAGGTTGGGCGTCGAGCCCGGCCAATGCCTGGCTGGTCGAAAAGCCGATCCCGGAAAAATACCGAAGCCAGATCAAGACGACGCCGGCCGATAGCGTCGATGCGCATCTGCCAGGCACGTTTCTGGCCGTCAACACGCCGGCCGGCATGGCGCGGCTCAAGCGTTCCCAGTTCAAGGAAGATTATTGGACACTTAGCCTCAATTTCGCGACACAAATCCGCCAAACGTTGTGTTCGGTCGCCACCGCCATCACGGTCTTGAATTCGCTACCGCTCAAGCGCCCCATGGACCAGGTCTACAAACCGTTCCCCTACTTCACCCAAGCCAATTATTTCACCGATGACGTCGCCAAGCTGCGCAGCTATCAGCACACCTTGACCGACGGCATGACCTTGGAGATGGCCGCCCAGGCCATGCGCACCCATGGCGCCACGGTGAAGCCGGTGCATGCATCGGACATCAGCGTCGATGACATGCGCAACATGATGAAAGCCAACCTCTCGACCAATGGTGATTACGTTGCCATCAATTATCAGCGCAAATTCATCGGCCAACCGAGAGGCGCGCACTTCTCGCCCATCGGCGCCTATGATGAGAAATCCGACACGTTCTTGATCCTAGACGTGGCGCGCTACAAGTTCCCGCCGGTCTGGGTCAGGGCCGATGATCTGCACAAGGCGATGGATACGAAAGATTCGGAAACACCGTTATCCCGGGGCTACCTCCTACTCAGCGCCGGCACCTAGTTCGAGGTATTTATTTCGATCGCACCGCGCGGACCGATTGATCATCGACAAGGGCGTTACCCTTGGATACGCCACGCTTTAGTAGATTTGGCAATGATGCCCGTGAACGATTTCATGAACCCCGCGTGGTATATCGCCCGTGCTCCACGCGGCAATAATCAACACAATAAATATCGACGAGCACACATCGTGTGATCTTCCGTTTTGCAGTCTTGGCTCATCATCAGGGTGATAAGACACGATAAACATACACAATAAACTGGTTGGGCACCGGACAAACGGTCATGCCTGAAGTTCACTCAAACAACACGGGACCCCAATTGCCAGCCATGCTAACTCTATTGGCCATGTGGGATACTGAACTCATCTTGCTGGTGATCGCGACGTTCCTGTTAGCGGGCACGGTCAAGGGCGTCATCGGCATGGCCTTGCCGACGGTATCGCTTGGCGTACTGGCCGCAACCATCGGCCTCAAGGAAGCCATCGTCCTCATGACGATACCGTCATTCGTCACCAACGTCTGGCAAGGTGCGATCGGCGGTCATCTGGCTGAACTCATGAAACGGCTGTGGCTGCTTTTGGTCGCCATGCTCGCCGGGATCTGGTTAGCGACGGCGGCGCTGACCATGGAAGACACCTCGATCTTGGCTGCCCTATTGGGTGTGACCCTGGTGATCTATGCCATCGTCGGCCTGACAACCCCGCAAATGCCCCGGCCGGGCCGCCGTGAGCCCTGGATGTCGCCAATTATCGGCGGCGCCACGGGGCTGCTTGCCGGACTGACGGGGTCAACGGTGATCCCCGTCGTCCCCTATTTGCAAACCCTCGGCATGAACCGCGACACCTTCATTCAGGCCATGGGTATCTGTTTTTCGGCGGCGGCGCTTGGTCTGGCGCTCGCACTGGGCGGCCGCGACTTGTTTCCTCGTGACTTGGGACTGCTTTCAGCGGTCGGCGTCATTCCGGCTTTAATCGGCATGACCTTCGGCCAGATGCTGCGCAAACGCCTGTCCGAACAGCGGTTCCGTCAGGTTTTCTTTTATTCGACTATCGTGCTTGGCCTCTATATCGCGGCCCGCGCAGTGATTTTTTGATTTTATGCAGACCAAAAAAATGGAACCCCGCCTTTGCAGACGGGGTTCCGGGATCGAGCTGTCGGCGCGAGGAACACGCGCCTCCTGCCGTCATAAGCAATATCCTAAAATAGAAACTTTTTCAATTTATCTAGCCATCGTAGTTTCGCCCACCCGCGTCGCGATGCCAGGTGCGGATCAAATGGCGCTTCTTTTCCGGATTTTTGTGATCTTCGAAATGACTGCGGTAATGGCCAAGCTCAACGTTGTTGAGATACTGAAGATGCCCGCGTTCGATCGGCTGCTCCAACCAAAACTCCGGCTGGTTGCCGACCGTTTCCACGGCCTCCAGGGCATCGGCAAGCTCAGGCTCAAGTTCCAATTCCGCAACCTCATAGCCCTTGCGGACCAGTGAAACGTTCGCCCGGGCCGTCAACCGGGTCCCATCGTAGCTAAAAAATGGTGCCAACGCGGTTTTCGGTGCGTCCGGCGCGTGTTCCGCTTGGCGGTCAAAATGCATCGGCGCATACAAGCGGTTCAATAATTCGGGGTACTTCTCAAGCATCCGGTTGTGCACGGAATAAAGCGAACAGAACCGGCTTATGCCACCACTGACCGCCGGATACTTACACAGCAATCCGACATATTCCGGTGGCTGAACCCCAAAGGCATTGTCCGTGTGAAACACCAGCTCGACACTGGTGTAAGAGCCCCGCACGCCGTAGCCGTACTGGCGCCCGGTATCGGTGACGTCGTAGATCATCGTGCCGTCCCATTTCTGAGCGACGGTACGGCCCAGCAACTGTCCGACAATCCAGTAAACGGCTATCATGTCGTCGATTTCATAGTCATCCATGGGCAGGGCGTCGACGACGGCGAACCCCAATCCGTCGTTCAGGCGCGCCTTCGCCTGATCCATCACTATGCGCCAGGCCGGCAGGTCGAAATCTTCCGGTGAACGCAGCAACAGCGGCATCGGCTTATCATGCAGGGCATCGACCAATGCCGCTACTTCGCCTAGTGCTGCATCATCGAGATGAACCAACGAATCACTAGGATCGATGTCACCCGACACCCAAGCCCGGCGGTCAGTGATCGGGTGATCAAGCATCTGCGGCGAGGTTTCGAAACTCAAATCCAGACTATCGAGCGGCATCGGTGTCGCCTCCTTGGGCGGGCGTGTTGTGGGTGGGGTCAAGGGCCGCACCAAGCCGCGCGGCGGCACGTTGAAATTCATCAAGTCGCGCGGTGGCCCCTTGCAGATCAAGCCGTGTCGCCGGCGCATGCACAGCCAATCCGGCAATGATCCGACCCTGGTGGTCGCGCACCGGAACCGCTAAACCGATGATGCCATCGGTGTTCTCTTCATCGTTGAGCGCAAAACCACGTCGGATAATCTCAGCACATTCGGTTTCCAGGGCACGGGCATCCGTGATGGTCTTGGCGGTGATCGCAGGCCTTGCCAGGACGGCAATCAAACGGCGGCGTGCGTCGGCCGGCATATGGGCTAACAAGAGCTTGCCGATAGCCGTGGCGTGCAGCGGCACCCGGCTACCCGGCCCCAACTGCACGCGGATCGGCCAGTCGCATTCGACGCGCTCCAAATAGAGCACCGCGTCACGATCCAACACACCAACATTACAAGTCTCGCGGACCTCGCCCACCAGATCACCCAAAATAGCGCGGACCGGTCCGGTCGCCCAAGAGCCGGCTTGAACCCTGCAAAAAATGTTGAACAACCTGGGCCCCGGCGCCAGGCCTCGGCGCAGCGGGTCGGGGCGCAACAATCCTTCGGACAACAGATGATTGACCATGCGGTGTGTGGTGGGTTTGGGAATGCCCGTGCGTTCGGCAATTTCGGCGACAGGCATCGGCGCCTCGGCAGCAGCAATCTCATCCAGAATGGCGAAGGCACGTGCCAAGGGTGCACTGGCGTTGCGCGAGTCGGTGGGTACGTAGGTCATGAGCGCAACCTATGTTTTGTGATAAATTATATCAATTAGTGAATTTTATTTTATCATAAAATGATAACGATTTTGAATTCAGTACACTCTGGTCGCCTACGGTCGGGAGGATTGGGAATTCCTTAGCCGTAAGCCTATTCTTAATTCTCGGTCAATTCACGATCAAGTTCCGGTGCCACCCACGCCTTTGCCAGATCCTCAGTCGGTGAGAGATCGCCGGGCAACAATAGCGCGACCGTTATCACCTTAGTTACCGTATCTGGCTCATCCATGATCGGCAAACGAAGATTAATCTTGATCACACTGGCACCGATTAGCTTGGTGATCTTGACTTCAAAAACCAATGGGCGGGCGGTATCAATGACCAGCTTCAATTGCGCAATGGTTGAATGTGCGATGCTACCCCCAGCATTTTTCGATAGCAGTTCTCCTGTCGCATCATTGCCGTAGAGGCGAACCATACCAGTGCCCCAGAACCGGTAGCGGCAATCTTGGCCACCGTCGATGAGGTCAACGACAGCGGTGAACGGCAACAGCGCCGGCGGCAATTGGGCAAGGTCGACGTTCCGCCACGTCGGCACCTCAGCCTGACCGCACCACCCTTGCCAGACGGCAAGCACATCGGCCAGTTCACCATGCCGCGCCGCATCAAGCTCAACCTGCTCGTAGCCTAGAACCGCCACTGCCCGCTTGTCCTTTCAATGATGACCAATACATTATCCCATTCGACAAAGGACACATAAAGCTCGCTGTCTTCCAGCCGTGGCCATAAATTTAGGGGAAGTCAAATGCCGAGAGCCGCCCTTATTCACCAAAATAGCCCGCCCAACATATGGTTCATCGCCCGCATCGCCATTGCGCTCATGGCGCTAGCGCCAATCTCACCAATCAAAGCCGAACCCGTGGCCGGTGAAAAAATCGGCATACTTATCATGCACGGCAAGGGCGGAACGAAGCGCCTCATCTCGTCCCTCGGCCGCGCTTTGGAAGACGCCGGAGCTTTGATCAAAATGCCGCTGATGGGGTGGAGTGCCGGTCGCATTTACGACAAAGGCTACGAAGAATCGATGGATGAAATCGACACCTATGTCGCCGAATTAGAAACCGCCGGCGCAACCAGAATTTTTGTCGCCGGCCATAGCATCGGCGCCAATGCGGCGCTCGGGTACGGCGCGCGCCGCGAAGGCTTGGCGGGTGTGATCTTGCTGGCTTATGGACACGTCCCCGGGAAACGCAGGTTCGCCCAAAAGCTTTCGAAAAGCACTAACAAGGCACGCCGGATGATTGACGCGGGCAACGGTGAAGAGACCGCAGTGTTTAACGATTCCGGCGGTGCCAACGAAACGGCGACAAGCTCCGCCAACGACCTGTTCAGTTGGTTTGATCCGAAAGGCCCCGCGACCATCAACAACAATGCGGGCAAGCTAAAACCGAACACACCGATCCTTTGCATCGACGGCGATCACGATCAATGGAAACGGTGCAAGGAGATTTTGGGCAGCGCGCCGGAAAATCCGAGCACCAAACACGCCGTCGTTGACGCCGACCATAAGGGCACACCATCGGCATCCGCCGAAGTTGTTCTAGATTGGCTTCAAGGCTTGAAGTGATCTGCGATTGAAGGCGCCGTATCAGGCGTCAGCGCCCGCCATCTCTTCCGCTTCAATGTCTGCAAGCGCTTTGACAAACATTTCCGGCGGTTGCGCGCCGGATAACGCGTACTTTTGGTTGATCACGAAGAACGGCACGCCCTGAATCCCTAGGGCCCGGGCTTCTTCGTCGGCGTTCTGGATTAGCTCGCGGTCCTCGTCGC
>JABJBP010000086.1 GCA_018665815.1 Rhodospirillaceae bacterium | reverse complement strand
TTCCGCCAATCTCGGCCATTTCCATTAGGCTTGCCCACAACCGATCCGCATTGATCCGGACATCTTCCATGGCGATTCTCCATCTGTTGTGTTGCTAACATATCGACTATTGGAAAATCATCGATCTTAAACCAGTAATTTCTGACTTCGCGCGCAGGTGACCAGGTGACGCATTGAGCAATAGACGCACCATGTGTTGTCTAACTGCACCGAACAGGTCACCTCTTGTTTAAGTGTCTCATGGGATCTGGCGGTAAGATCCAAAAAACACGAAAAGCCGCAATCAAGGCCGTGCATCGATGGCATTTGGCCAGACTATTTGGCGCTCGGCCAATACCGGTGCCAGTGCTTTCACCGTGTCGAAGAACGCCTGAACCTTGTGGAGTGAATAACGGTCTTTTCGGCAGGCAATATATTCATGACAAATGACCGGTGCATTGGCGATGGAAATACGATGCAGGCGTTCGTCTCGACGCATCCCGCCGACCAATTCAGGCGCCAATCCCAAGCCCGCGGCGACGGCTTCGCGAACCGCCACCTGGTTGCGCAACTCCATCACGACCGTTGCGGTAACGCCAACGTCTTCGAGAGCCTGCATAAATAACTGGCGTGTCGTTGACGTGGTTTCGCGCAAAATGATCGGTTGGCCTTTCAACATGTCGAGCGAAATACTCTTACGCCGGCACCATGGATGGCCGTCAGGCACCAGAAGGACGAGATCGAGCCGGGTAAAGGCGACGCCAAAGAATTCCGCTGTCAGGTCGACAGCCGTCACGATGGCGACGTCAATCTCGAAATTTCCCAGCGCACGGAACAGTTCGTTGGCATTGTCCATGGAAACCGTCAGTGCCATAGACGGATACTGTTCTTTGAAGGCGGCCAGGATCTCCATGATGTAAAACGGACTGTCGGCACCCACCCGAAGGCTACCGCCCCGCAATTCCGATTCGCCCGAAACGATATCGCCTGCTTCCTTGATCAGCCCGAATATCCGCTGACTGACAGTGTATAGATTTTGGCCCGACTCGGTCAGTTCAAGATGATGTCCGCGGCGATGGAAAAGCGCGATCCCATAGTCTTCTTCAAGCGCCTTAATTTGGCGGGTCACAGCAGGTTGGGTAACGTTTAAGAAGTCAGCCGCTCTGGTGAAGCCGCCGGTCGTGGCGACGGCATGGAAGGCGCGCAATTGAGTATAGTTCATGGCCGTCTCCCCGTGAACGGACATTGTCGATTTATGTAATTATTACTTCAAGTGATAAATTTATTAAATTATAGACTTTTTAGTTCGCAAGCCGCCCACATTCAGAGACGACATCAGGAACCCGCATCGGGATCTGGGGAGTGCTTAGAACTCAGATCGAAAATCTGTTCAAACCGGTGAGCCGCGGCCAACAGCGCACGCTCGCCCCGCGGCCGGCCGACAATCTGCAGGCCGACCGGAAGACCTTCTTTGGTAAAGCCGCAGGGGATGGAAATCGCCGGGCATCCGGTAATTGTGATGGCGTAACAAATGGCCATCCATTGGCTGTAGTTGTCGAAGACATGCCCATCGACCTCACGCACGTAGCGCTCGTCGGCATCGAAAGGCGTCACAATTGTTGCCGGGCAAAGCAATAAATCAAAATCATCAAACCAGTCAGCCACCCGCTGAAACAGCTTTGAGCGCGCCCGCTCGGCCCGGCCGATATTCTCAGCGTTGAGTTTCCGACCCTGTTCAATATTCCAAATAATATCAGGCTTCAGCAAATCGGCATGGGAATCGAGCAGATGGCCGAAGTTGGTGACGAACTGTTCGGCCCGAAGGACTGCAAAAATTTCGCTGGCGTCATTGAGGTCGGGCGACGCGTCTTCGACATCAAACCCGGCCGCCGAAAGCAACCCCATGGCGCCCGACAAGACGCCTCGGACGTCTTGCGCGACCGGCACGATGCCCCCGAGGTCCGCGGCATAGCCGATCCGCGCGGGCGCGGACGCCGTCTCCAATGTTGCCGAGAATGGCACCTCCGGCGCTGGCAAGGAAATCGGATCCCGCGGATGGGTGCCGGTTTGGCAGTCAAACATCATTGCCGCATCAGCAACGGTCCGGGCCATCGGCCCTTCAATGCTCATCATGCCAAATGAATGGGTGCGGGGCCCGCGCGCCACGCGCCCAGCACTGGCCCGAAACCCCACCACCGAACAGAAGCTTGCCGGATTGCGCAGTGAGCCACCGAAATCAGAACCCGTTGCCAACCAGACCTGCCGCGAGGCCAACGCGGCGGCTGATCCGCCTGACGAGCCGCCAGCACTTTTCGTCAAATTCCAGGGATTGCGGGTAACGCCAAACACTTCGTTGAACGTATGTGCGCCGGCGCCGAACTCAGGCGTGTTCGATTTTCCTATTACGACAGCACCTCGAGCCTCAAGTGCTTCGACCAGAATATCGGATCGCTCGGCGATCCGGTCCTTGTGAATTAAGGAGCCTTTGGTTGTACGCACGCCCGCGACATCCGCTAGATCCTTGATCGCAATAGGCAACCCAGCGAGCCAAGGTTTGCCATCATTAGGCACCGTCATAGCAGCAATCTCGCGAGTCTTGGCTGCGGCGCGATCGGCACAAATGATCGGCATCGCGTTGATTTGACCATCAACTTCGCCATGCCTTGCGAGGGCGGCATCCAGCATCTCCATCGGCGACACTTCGCCCGATCTAAGGCGCGTGACAGCGTCTGTCGCGGCCATGCTGATGAGTTCTTTTTGAAAGGGCGTCATACTCCAGACCTTGCCTGATACAGTCAAAATGCCATAAATTCGGGCAATATAACAATGTTGATAGCCTACGGTCCGAGGCTACGCGTGAAGAATGGTGGTTAATTTACGAACGAAACGTCCAGGAATTACGGAGAGCCAATCAGATGTCACACGAGATCAAAGACCCTGTTGGATTTCTGTTGTCTGTGATGGAGAGCCAGGCCGGCTTCAAAAATTTCGAAGGCATTAGTCGTCTAGAGCACGGTTTGCAGTCGGCGACCAACGCCGAGCAGAACGGCGCCACGTCGGCGCTGATCGTGGCCTCTTTGTTGCATGACATCGGATCCATTCTGCGGGCTAACCACCCCGATTTAGCGGGTGACCCGGAACGCGGTCACGAGGAAATCGGCGCCAAGGTCCTGGTTCGTTGGTTCGGCCCGGAAGTCACCGAGCCGATCGCACTTCATGTCATGGCGAAACGGTATCTTGTCGCCACGGAAGCAGGTTATGCGGGGAAACTGAGCCCGATTTCAGTGAAAAGCCTCAAAGCTCAAGGCCTTCCCCTAACGGCCAGCGAAAGTGATGCCTTCCTTGCACTTCCCTATGCCAAGGATGCGTTGGCTTTGCGCCATTGGGATGAAGCGGCCAAGATATCTGGCGCCGTGACACCATCGTTGGAACATTTCCGTCACCACGTTGAGGCATGCCTGTCACCGTAGCGCCCCGTAGGCCAAATATTGGTTCAGCTTGGACTATGAACATTAAACGTCGAGTGATCAGTTTGAGTGACGTCAAATAACGGTCCCAGAAAGATATCAGCATAGATCAAACTTTCGATCATTGATCATATCGTGGCATTCAACGGCCCGAGATATTTTGCCTTGCCGCGATGTTGCCCCCCCTTGCCCTGACTATCACGGGTGGCGCCATCCAGCGGGCGTCGAAGTGGCCTTGATTGGCGACAGTCTGGAGTTGATTGCCCACGGGCATGCGAACACTTTTCCTGCCACCATGGACATGATGGTACTGCACAACCAAGCGGTACGGCGTGGCGTACCAAAACTTTCGTGCTGGGCTGCATGCCTTATCAAAGTCACCACCCGGTCGAAAAGGCGTTGATCAACGCGACCCGGTTCATGCAAGACGCCGGTTGCGACGCGGTAAAGCCACTAGGCGGCAAAAGCCATGCGGTGATCCTGAAAGCCATGGTCGCCGCCGACATTGAGCAATTTGTGAAGGAATGTACGAGAGCGACCCTGGACCGGTGAGTGGCGACAACTTGACGTATTACTTTAATTTAAGATATGACTGATATATCAGTTTTACATACAAAACAGATCCTCGCGAGCGAGTTAAATTTTAAGGCCGGAAAGGCGTGGCCCGGATGACGAAAACCTATGAAGGATCGCGCACCATTGACGGGATTGTCGTCACCGTCGACGGCACGCCATTGGATGCGCGCTATGACATTCAACGTTTCACGACCATGGGTTTCGAGTGGACTTACGAAGGCAAAGAACCTCGCCAACTGGCCCTGGCGATCCTGGCCGAGCATTTGAACGATGACGCAAAGGCACTGAAAATGTCACAGCATTTCATGACCAGCGTCATTGCCGATTTGGACAATGACTGGCGTCTGAGCGGCGACGAAATTGATGCAGCGTTGACGGGCATGGGTTAGAACAATGGACCATGAGAGGAGACGGTCATGACACCGGAAGACGTTCTCGCCATTGAGCCCAAAGTGCTGAGCCAAGCGCAACGAGAATCCTATTTCCAAGACGGCTTTTTGCTATTGGAAAAAGTTTTGTCGGACGAATGGATTATGCGTCTCCGACAAGCCACCAATGAAATGGTCGATGAAAGCCGTTCGATTTCCGAATCCGATGAAAAATGGGATCTTGAGGATGGGCATAGCACTGACGACCCCCGGCTACGCCGCCTATCCAGCCCTAACGATCATCATCCGACCTATTGGGAATTCGCATCGCAATCCATCGTCCCTGATATCGTTGCCGACTTGGTCGGCCCAAACGTCAAATTTCACCACTCAAAGCTCAATTTCAAATGGGCACGCGGCGGTGAAGAAGTTAAATGGCATCAGGATATTGGATTTTGGCCACACACCAATTACAGCCCGTTGACCGTCGGGACCTATATGTACGATTGCAATGTGGATCAGGGGCCGGTGGGCATGATCCCCGGTTCGCACGCGGGTGAATTGTTCCATCAGTACAATGACCGCGATGAATGGATCGGGTGTCTGAAAGCAGAAGACGAGACGAAGATCGATACGGGCGGCGCCGTCTATCTGGATGGCCCCGCCGGCTCGCTGACTCTTCATAATTGCCGGATGATCCACGGATCGAAACCGAACCGTTCCGATAAGGGCCGCCCGCTTTTATTAAACATCTACGCCGCTGCGGACGCCCTGCCCTACACCCACAATCCGCTGCAATCCAAGCACATGGAAACCATTATTCGCGGCGAGCGCGCACGCTGGGCGCATCATGATCCCCGCCCTTGCCTGATGCCGCCCGATTGGTCCGGCGGCTACACGTCCATTTTCGCGCTTCAGCAGGAAGAGGATTGGGATGAAGAGGCCGCCCAATGACCCCACTCAAAGACAGCCAAATCAGCCAATATCAAACTGACGGTTTTATTTGTCCCGTTCCGGTGATGTCCGCCGTTGAGGCCGGTGCGCTCAGGTCCAAGTTGGAGACATTTGAAGCCACCCAAGGCGGCAAATTGGAACCGCCGCAGCGCAACAAGTCACACTTACTGTTCAAATGGCTCGATGATTTGATCCGCGATGCCCGAGTTCTCGACCCCATCGAACAATTGATCGGTCCTGACATCCTTTGCTGGAACACGCTGTTCTGGATCAAAGACGCGGGGTCCGAGAGTTTCGTGTCGTGGCATCAAGACACGCGCTATTGGGGCCTGTCCTCTGATCAAGTGATTACCGCTTGGCTCGCCTTGTCACCGGCCAGCGTGGACAGTGGCTGCATGCGGGTGATGCCGGGCACTCACGTTGGTGATGTGCTGGCCCATGAAGACCGCTATGACGAAAACAATATGCTGACCCGCGGTCAGGAAATTGCCGGCGAATTGGACGAAGCCAGAGCCACCCACATGCCTCTGGCGACCGGGGAAATGTCGATCCACAATTACCGCCTTGCACATGCATCGGGTCCGAACGTTACGGACGATAGACGGATCGGCATTTCCATGCATTTCATGCCTCCTGATACCGGCCAGATCGTCGGCGACTGGGATAGCGCCGCGCTGGTGCGTGGCGAAGATCGCTTCGGCAATTTCGCCCGCCCGCCAATCCCAAGCGACGATATGGACGCCGAAGCCGTCGCGTTCCACGTAAAGGCGTCGCAAGCCATCCGCGATGTGCTTTACGCCGACGCCGCAGAGAATACGGAAAAACTTTGAGGAGCCTCCGATCATGATGTCCGAACGCCAAATGAACTTCCGTAAGGTTTATCGATCGCGCATTGCCGGTTGGTACAACGGCTATGTCCATATTTTGGTGATCTATACCATTGGCTTAACCGCACTGTATATTTACGCCCGCCATATCGGCAACGTTGCTTGGTGGGAATGGCTGACCATTCCGGCGGTGATTTTGGCCTGCAATATTTTTGAATGGTTCTTGCACATGCACGTCATGCACCGGCCTATCAACAGCCGTGGCCTGCGGGCGATCTATGTGCGTCACACCTTGAACCATCATCAGTTTTTCTCAGACAATGAAATGCGGTTCCGCGACCAGAAAGATTGGCGGGTCACGGTATTTCCACCTTATGCCATGGTGGTGTTCATCTTGATGTCGATCCCCGGAGGGATTGTCGCCGGCTATGTGATTTCACCGAACGTCGGGTGGTTGGTGATGTGTTCAACGACCGGTATGTATCTCACCTATGAATTCATGCATTTCTGCTGCCATGTCGATGAAAACGTCTTTGTTCGCCATTGCCCGCTGATTAATACACTGCGCCGCCACCACACAGCCCATCATAATGACCGCCTGATGATGGAAGTGAACATGAACCTGACCTTCCCAATCTCTGATTGGCTGTTCGGCACGTCGGATTTGAATCGTGGATTGTTGGGCCATTTGTTCAACGGCTATTCCACCAAATACTTGAAATCCAATCTCAAGGGCACCCCCACTGGCCCTATGGAAGCTGCCGCCCACCCTATTGCGGCAGAATAACCGGGAGCAACCAATGCCCACTAACATTAAACTGGGGCTTTCGCTGATCGCGCTGCTCGTCGGAGCTGGTGTTTACTATTGGGAAAATCAAGCCAGCAATGCCGATTTATCATGGATGGTCGCCGGATTGACCGTATTCATGGTCCTGGCGATGTGGATATTTCCGGAAACCGGTGGCGACAAAAATTAAAAGACCTGAATGAAGCCATAAACAGCTGCATAAGCACTTTATGACTGCAGAAAATGTTCATATCCGACCCATTACCAATGCCATCGGCGCTGAGGTAACGGGCGTCAGTCTTGCCGATCCATTGGGCGATGACGCCTTTGATATCTTTGCCCAGGCCTTCCTGGACCAAGCTGTATGATGTATCGGGGCCAAACGCTCAGTCCGGATGAAGCTCCTCCTATTCGCGCAGTTCATTCCCGCTTGGGCTTGACGTTTCGGAGACCACTTGGATCTCCATGAGATCTTCCGCCCAAATGACGCGCCCCGAGAATTCAGAAGTCACTTCGTTGATCAATCTTTCGCGTATACCTGGGCGGTCGATGTGTGCCAAGACATGGGACAATATCAATGTCCCGACACCGGCCCGCGCCGCCACTTTGGCGACATCCAAATGCGCGCCGCAACCGGCCCTGTATTCAGGCGACGGTTCCGTGCCGGCTTCAAAGTGGGTCATGTGGATCAATACATCACAGTTCTCGGCCAAACGAATAATGTCTTCTGAAACACTGCCAGAATCACCCGTGTAGCAAATCGATCCGTCGGGACTGTCCAACCGGTATGCATGGCATTCCAAGAAGGGCTGAACGTGGCTGGCTTTGGCAACTGTGACGGTCCATCCATTTCCGTCGACCTTATCTCCGGCGCTGATTTCCTTAACCACGGGCACCGGTTTCGCACGTGGTAATACACCGCCGCGCAGTTCATAAATATCAAGGCTTAATTGATGGCCGACCCGTGCCGCTATATCAGGGCCGTAAACTCCGTCATCGCCGAACAATTGGTCAGTCATCCGGCTGATCGGCGCAGGTCCGAAGACCTGAAGTTCCGGAATTTCCCCGGCGCCCATGTCCCAACGCTGCAGAACAAGGCGAGCGTAATCCAGACAATGGTCATAATGCAGGTGCGTGAAAAAGGCATGCGTGACATCCGTTGCCCGCTTGCCGCTTTCCAAAAGGCGTCGATGCGCATCGGGTCCATGATCCATGATTATCAAATCATCGCCGGCCTCGATCATATATCCCGAGCAAGCTCGTTTCAGAGAAGGTGCCGGCGTACCCGTACCCAATATCGTGAGCTTCATATCGTTTTCTCCTGACGTTCGGCCTCAACTAGGTTCACCAATTGATCGTATAAAACATCGGTCAGACGGGCTTTCGCACTATCGCGGGGACACAATATACCTAAGACGCGGGGCGGCGCTGATGCGCCCAACGGCACCCGTTTTAGCGATATGGGGTTAGGCGGCGCAATGCAGGGCTCGGGGATAATTGTTACACCAAGGTTGTGATAAACCATGTTTGATGCCGACTCGATCGTATCCAACTCCATTAGATCGTTGACCTGAATTCCTTCCGCGCGCAACCAGTTTTCAATCAACTGACCAACCCATTGCTTGCGGTCAAATCGGATGAAGGGGTGATTTTCCAGCAGTTCCCGGGGCTCGTTCCAAGGGCTATCTGCGGGCGCCAGCACGACTAACGGCTCCTCCGCAAATGGCTTGTACGCGAGTTGACTGGGCACATATGGCAATTGTGAAATTATTGCCGCGTCCAACTGGCCGCGTTCAATTTGCGGCATCAATTCCGTCGCCTGGGCCGGCACCACGTGAATGCGTAAATCGGGATAGATTTCCCGAAGAGCCCCAACGGCCTTCGGCACTACACCGGTCATGGTCGTCGGCATGGCGCCGAGCACGAGCTCACCGGAAAGGACGTCATCGCGAGAGACCGAGCCAACAAGATCGTCGTACGCTCGCACCGCTTCGCGAGCTTTTTGGACGACCGCCAAGCCGGCTGAGTTCAAACTGGGCGGCCGTTTTGTTCGGTCGAAGAGATTGACCTGCAGTTCGTTTTCCAATGATTTCATCTGCAGACTGACAGCGGCTTGCGAAACGGACACCGCGTCGGCTGCCAAGCCGAAACTGCCTTGTTCAGAAACGGCAATCAATGTTTTGAGACGGCGTATAGACATGGCGGCGGCCAATTCATTTCGGGAACTGCAATATGCAGCGGAGGTGTATAATAGCATAAGATAATCTTGATTTATTCATGAGGTTTTTTTCTTCTATTAATATTTCTCATAGTGATAATGATCGTCGCATAATTTTGATGGGTTCTTCCGTTCCTACACATTGTTGCGTAAATCAATTTGCTTCATTTTCATGCGCTAGCGGAGCTTGAAGGACGTGTGTTACTGTTGTTTTGCTGAAATCCATTGCAATCAATTGAGATCGGCAACACACTTAGTCGCATAAACAAATCTGAATTAATTGTTGAACACTGGGAGGATGAACGATGTTGCAAAGAAAAATTTCACGAAATATTGCCGTTATTGGCGTCGCCGCAGCACTCGGCGCTGGCCTCGCGTCGACGGCTCAAGCGGAGGTGGATAAGGTCCGCTTCGCACAACAATTCGGCCTGCTTTATTTGCCCATGCATGTCGTCGTGGACAAGAAGATGGTTCAAAGTTGCGCCAAAGCGGCAGGCCTTGGGGACGTTAAGGTCTCCATGCACCGCTTCTCGGGCGGCGCTGCTGTCAATCAGGCACTGCTGTCAAAGAACGTTGATTTCGCCGCTGGTGGTATCGGGCCGCTGCTCAAGCTCTGGGATAAAACCAAGGGCCGCCTCAACGTCAAGGCGATGACAACTCTTGCCGCCATGCCTTTGAAATTGAACACCAACGACAAGGGTGTGAAAAAACTAGAAGATTATGTCGGTCTCACGGATCACAAAATCTCAACGCCCTCGGTGAAAGTTTCCATCCAGGCGGTTGTCCTGCAGATGGCTGCTGCCAAAAAATGGGGTCCGGAAAACGCTTTCAAATTGGACCCGCTAACCGTTTCCATGAAACATCCCTCAGCCGCTGCGGCATTGCTGGCCGGTGGTCAGTCGGTGAAGAGCCATTTCGCCACCCTGCCGACTTCCTATCAGGAACTCAAGAGCGGCAAGGTCCACAACGTTTTGACATCTTATGACGTATTGGGCGGCGAACATTCAACAGTCGCTATGTACAACGCCGAGGCCTGGAAAAACGATAATCCGAAGCTCTACAAGTGCGTTTGGCAGTCCTACCGGAAAGCCATGGCATGGATTAACAACAACAAAAAAGACGGTGCGGCGCTTTATAAGCGTTTCACCAAGTCCAAGCTGAAGATTGAAGAAATCGAAGGCATGGTCGGCGACGTCAAGGAAATGCACTATTCCTTATCACCGAGCCGTACCATGAAGTTCGCCGAATTCATGCACTCGATCAAAGCGATCAAGAACATGCCGGCAAGCTGGAAAGACTTCTATTGGGAAAACAACTACGACCAGAACGGTAGTTAACCCATGGGTCAAGACGTGCAAGCCGCGGCGGATAATTCGTCCGCCGCGGCCGCCGTTGAGCCGATTCTTGATGTCGACGGCGTCACCCTTCAATACAAAACCAAAGAACATCTGATCACTGCGACTTATCGTGTTGGTTTCAAGGTCTATCCGGCCGACCGATTCGTGCTTTTAGGACCTTCGGGTTGCGGCAAATCGACACTGCTAAAAGGCGTCGCCGGCTACATGACCCCGGTCGAAGGCGCCATGCGCTTGAAGGGCCGCGAAATCCACGAACCAGGCCCCGACCGGGTCATGGTTTTCCAGGAGTTCGATCAATTGTTGCCGTGGAAAACGGTAAAACAGAACATCACCTTCGCGCTGATGAACGGCGGCAAGTGCTCCACGCAAAAAGATGCGGATGAGCTTGCCATGGAGTACATCAAAAAGGTCAAGTTGGACCGGTTCGAAGACACCTATCCGCATATGCTCTCTGGTGGCATGAAACAACGCGTTGCCATCGCGCGCGGCATGGCCATGGAACCCGATATCCTGCTCATGGACGAACCCTTTGCGGCGCTCGACGCGTTGACGCGCCTGCAGATGCAGGAAGAATTGCTGCAGCTTTGGGAAGACACGCACTTCACCGTATTATTCGTCACCCATTCCATTGAAGAAGCGTTGATTGTCGGCAGCCGAATTCTGGTGCTGTCCCCACATCCCGGCCAAGTGAAGGCAGAATTGAACGCTCATCACCTCAATCATTCCAACGTGGGCGACAAGGAATTCAGTGAATTGCAGTCGAAAATTCACAACATGCTGTTCGCCGATCGGATTCTCGAAGATGAGCTTGCCGCGGCAGAAGGCGCTGCCCAATCATGAATACGCTGCCGCAAACCGTTGTTCGGCCAGAATTCGAAGCCAGTGATCTTGATGCGGCAAATCACGGGGATGTGGCGCGCAGGCTAACGGCCTATGAACGCTTGTCGAACATGGATAGTGTTCGAAAATTCTCGATTCTGATCCTATTCATCGCCGCCTGGGAAATTTATACCCGGGCCAGCGGTGTTTCGCATTTCCTGTTGCCGAAGTTTTCGGACACTGCGGTTGCACTCTTCCAGGCCATATGGAGTGAGCAGCTTCTGATCATGGTCTGGAATTCGATTACCATCTTGGTAACGGGTTATGCCATTGGCCTAGCCATTGCCGCGGTTTTGACCACGGCGGCGATCACGACACGTTTCGGCAGCGATCTGCTGAGCACCTTGACGGCCATGCTCAATCCGTTGCCAGCCATCGCGCTTTTACCGTTAGCACTGCTTTGGTTTGGCCTCGGATCTGAATCCATCGTCTTCACGCTCCTTCATTCGGTCATTTGGCCGGTGGCGCTGAATGCTCATACGGGTTTTATGAGCGTCAGCGAAACGCAGCGCATGGTCGGGCGGAACTACGGTCTACGCGGCATGACGTATGTGGTCAAATTACTGATCCCCGCGGCTTTTCCGTCTATTCTGATGGGTCTTAAAATCGGCTGGGCTTTTGCCTGGCGGACGCTGATCGCTGCTGAACTGGTATTCGGCGGCTCAATTTCCGATACGGCGGAAACTCAGTCAGGCGGCCTCGGCTGGTTCGTCTTCTCCAATCAAATGGATATGCAAATCCCGCACGTCTTTGCCGGCCTGTTCACGGTCATCCTGGTTGGGATTTTTGTTGAAAACGTGATCTTCACGAACATCGAAATCAAAACCGTTCGGCGTTGGGGGATGCAGACATCATGAGCACCCCAATGGACACTCTTCCGCAATTGGTCATTCGCCCCGAGTTCGAGAATACAGACATCAAGGATGCTCATACGGGGAATATTGCGGTCGAATTGTCGATCGTCGAAAAAATTTGGAACATCAATGGCATCCGCAAGGCGGTTATTCTTTTGGGCCTCGTGATTACCTGGCAAATTTATACGGTCGCCTTGGACGTCGAGCCGTTGATGTTTCCATCGTTCCTGTTTTCCCTGGAACGGCTTTTGGTTGATCTGTTTACCGGCGACTTGATCTTCAAGATATGGTTCTCGGTCAAAGTGCTGTTGATTGGCTATAGTGCCGGCATGGCCATCGCCGCGGTCTTGGTCCTGTGGGCCACGGCCAGCCGGCTCGGCAGCGATTTTATCGCCACCGCGACAGCTATGTTCAATCCGTTGCCTGCCATCGCCATGTTGCCATTGGCGATGTTGTGGTTCGGCTTGGGGACGGCGAGCCTGGTTTTCGTGCTGATCCATTCGGTGCTTTGGGCCGTCGCCCTGAATACTCATTCCGGCTTCAAGAACGTAACCGAGACACTTAAGATGATCGGCGAGAACTATGGCCTGAGAGGTGTGCCATTCGTCTGCAAGGTTTTGGTGCCGGCGGCCTTCCCGTCCATATTGTCTGGCATGAAAGTTGGCTGGGCTTTTGCCTGGCGAACATTGATCGGTGCCGAACTGGTCTTTGGTGCATCATCAGGCAGCGGCGGCCTGGGTTGGTACATTTTTGAATCAAGTCAGAATATTGAGACCGAGGGTGTGTTCGCCGGTCTGTTCATGGTGATCTTGATTGGTATCGTCGTTGAGAACGTCGTATTCCGAAACGTCGAGTTGCGGACCGTCAACCGTTGGGGCATGCAGCGCTGAACGAGGGAATTAATTGCCATGGAACAATTTGATCTCTCTGTTGAACCCCGCGACCACGCGCTTGCCGCCACTGTCCATGATATTGATCTTTCCCAGGACCTGGATGAAGCGGTCATCGCGGCCATCCGCGCAGCATGGATGAAGAATCCAGTGCTAGTGTTCCCCGGTCAAACCCTGACCCCAGAGCAACATCTTGCTTACAGCCGCCGGTTCGGCGATCTGCAGGGCCATACGGTAAAAAATATCCTGCACCCCGAGTACCCGGAAATTCTAGTGCTCTCGAACCGCGGTCGTGGCGGCACGGCGCCCATCAACAATGGCGGCGCCTATTGGCACAGTGATATCACCTATGAAGAGATCCCCCCCATGGGTTCGATCCTTTATGGCTTCGAAGTACCGCCGGAGGATGGGGACACCCTATATGCTGATATGACGGCGGCTTATGAGGCATTAGACGGCGAAACCAAAGGCCAAATTGACGGCACCATCGGTATCCACACCTATCGCAACCGTCATCTTGCCATGGTCGAGGCCGGCGTCCGGCCGGCCCAGACGGAAGAACAAATGGCCAAGTGGGCCGATGTCGAGCATCCCGTCGTGCGCACCCATCCGGAAACCGGCCGCAAGGCCCTCTACATCAACGAAGGATTTACCAATGCTATCAAGGGGCTCGCGGAAGACGAAGGTCGACAACTGTTGGACCGACTTTGCGCGCATGCCACGGAAGATCGTTTTGTCTACCGTCATCAATGGCAGCCCTGCGACGTCGTGATGTGGGATAACCGTTGCACCATGCACCGTGCCACAACATACGACCTCAGTTATGAACGCTCCATGCATCGCACCACAATCCGTGGCATAAAGCCGGCCTAGGGCCGCGATGCCGAAACTCGTCACTTTCGATGTCTACATGGCACTGCTGGATATCCAAGGCAGCCTGACGCCAGCGTTAGCCGATGCATTGAATGTCCCCAAAGATCAGGCAGGGCCGATGGTGCAGCTTTGGCGGGCCAAACAAATGGAACGGGCCGCGGCCAGTAATTCATTAGGACACGGGCGCACCTCATTTCGCGATGCCACCCGTATGGGCCTCGACTACGTGCTCGGCCGAAATGAAATTACACTCGCTGAAGATCAGCGCCACCAGTTGGTGATGGCTTGGGACATACTGAACCCGTGGCCGGAAGCCATTGGCATCGTCCGAGAAATCAAAGCCCGAGGATACATGACAGCCATTTTGTCGAACGGTGATCAAGATATGTTGGACGCCGTAGCTGCGATTTTCGGCGACGACATGGAACATGTTCTTTCATCCGAAACAGCCGGCAAATACAAGCCTCATCCGGCGGTTTACGAGTTGCCGACGCAGATTCTGGGGATTGAGGCGAAAGATGTGCTTCATGTCGCCGGCGCGCCCGGTGACGTTTTGGGCGCCGCCGCTTTCGGGATGCCGTGTTATTGGTCGAACAGGTTCAGCGATATCTTGGTTGATCCCGCTTACCCACCGAATTTTGAAGGTGCCGACCTCAACGGCGTATTACCACTGCTTTAAATTAAACTGCCGCCCCATGTTCGCGGTCAGGCCCCACGACACTCAATCCAACTCGTGAAGCCTCGGTTTCCAAGACATCGTCGGGCATGACATTGGCCAAGTTCACATCAGGCCCAAACTCGGTCAGCAAAAATCGTTTCAATTCATGAATTGAGCTCAGTGTCACCCCCTTGATCCAAGGCCCGGTCAATTCAAATAATACCTTGGTAAGATCGAGGCCGTCGCGAAGTTCCTTGATAATCGTTTGATTCGGTTCGCCATCTACAATCAACTCGGCAGCCTCAACAAGGACGATCTCAGCGCCCGCGTCCATGCACACATTGGCCTGCGAGATCAAATCGGCCGCTGATTGGGAAAAGACTTTCGAGCCGACCTCACCGTGCACTTCAAGGCCGCAACCAATGGCCATTTTGATCATTCGCGCCCGCTCTTCATCGTTCAGAGGCACGCAGTTGTCGGATATCTCCAACGCATCGAAGCCTAGTCGCTTGGCTTCTTGGAAAAACGGCTCCATGCCGGACCAGCCCTGGGTGGCGAAAACGTATTCCGAAAACTGTCCGCCTAAGAACGGTATCACCATGTTCTGTTTATAAAACTCAAGCTTGCTGATGAGATAACTTTCCGGATACAGCCGCGCCGTGCCGACGACGACCTTCACCAGATCGACGTAGGGTTCCAGCAATTCCAGGTAATCCTCGGCACGTCCATGCGCCAATCCCCAATCCATCATCATCGTCAGCCCGGTGGTTCTGGGTTTTTGGCTGCGTTCTGCCGGCAATGGCACCATGGCAAACGGTTGTGCATTTTGTTCTCGGCTCATTACCGTTCTCCAGTTAATCAAACATCGGGGCAACCCCGGGCGGCACGGAGAAACCAAGGTCACCGCGTTCAATAATCGCAGGCTTGCCACCGTTCTCGTCAACCATACGGGCTTGGGTGGATTTGGCCGATTGGTCGACCAATACAGGGTCACAAATTTTCGACAACTCGGCCATCAATTCCGCTTTGATGGACTGAGCGTCCGGATCATCAGTAAGATCAACTAACTCATCTGGATCAGCTTCAAGATTGAATACTTGTGCCGGATAAGCCGGATAATAGATCAGTTTATAGTGCCCCTTACGCACCATATAGGCGGCGGTTTTTGACCCCATCGCGTGATATTCCGAAAATGCGACACGGTCCGGCTCATCACCATTGATCAAATTCATGATGCTGGTGCCAGGATTATCGTCGGGAACCGTCGTCTGATCGCGAGCCCCAACGCAATCCATGATGAAAGGATAGATATCGACAATAGTCGCCGGCGTCTTGACTGTGTGTCCGACGGGCACATCCGGGCCACTGACAATCATCGGCACGCATGCGGCCTCTTCGTACATTACCGATTTCCCCCAGGCGCCGCGATTGCCCAAGTTGTCGCCATGGTCGGTGGTGTAGACGACACGCGTCGTGTCACGAAGGCCGGATTTTTCGAGTGCATCAAGAACCAATCCGACTTGCTGGTCCATAAACGAAACCAACCCAAGATATCCGGCCTGGGCGCGTTTGACCATATCCGGTGTCTCAAAAAACTCATCGTACGCAAAGGTTTTCCGATAGTCATCCAAGTACGGATGGATCGGATCATGCCGCTTATCATAAAGCTTCGGCATGGGAAGGTCTTGATTGTAGTAATGGTAGAAATGTTCTGATGGCGCGGTCAGCGGAAAATGCGGCGCAACTAACGAAACAAACAATACCCATGGCTTGTCGGTATACTTCGGCGCCTCTTCATAGAGCCAAGATTGCGCCTTCGCGGTGATGTCACGATCGTAGCGGGTATACATGGACTCGCCCGGCCCCGCCATCTTCGCCATCTTCCACGACGCACCGCGTTTCGGCATATCCTCATCTCGGATTAGTCCCAGCAAATCGCCTTTGCCGTCGATGATGTGCATGGCGATTTGCTCATCGGAAAACCCGTTGTCATCTTCATCTGAACGAAAATGCAGCTTGCCGATAGAAACTGTCTGATGGCCGCGATCGCGAAGCAGGCTATGCCAGCTTGGAATTGAGCCATCGAATGCCGTCGCGTTGTCCCAGGTGCCAATCTGATGGACATATTTGCCGGTGGCAAACGATGCACGTGCAGGCACACAAACCGGGCAGGTCGTGTAGGCGCTGTCAAAACGCGCGCCTGCGGCCGCTAATTTATCCAAATTCGGGGTTCTGACGATCTCATGACCATAGCAGCCGGTGACGGCTTGCGTATGTTGATCCGACATCAAAATTAGTAGATTTTTCGGCTCCATCATTAACTGGCCGCTTACTTAGCCCCGGCGATTGCCTGGAAATCACTGAACTGTGCAGCATTTGTCTGTGCCCAGGTTCTCATTCGCGTCAACTCATCGCCTCCAAAGTTAAAAGCAGCTACTGTATCATTTAAAACGGTCGATTCGTCTATGTGGAAATGCTCGTCGGAAAAAGCCACCACTAACATGGCCAAGATAACGATCACACGGGATTCTCGGGTATCAAAGACCTCGACATTGGTGGGGCCATAAATTTCCTCAGGTGGAATTTTCATACCCGCACCGATCGTTGCCGTGAACTCCTCCAGCACGTTGACTTCCTCAGGCTTCACTTTTGCATCGGCGAGCGCCATTTTAGTAACAAGCGCCATAAAGGACCGGCGCTGAGCATCGTTTAGTTTACCGACAAACACTTCGATTCCTCTCGCTCAACCTTCGAACATCATGGCTTCGGCTCGCAGCCCGTCGGCGTTCATATCTGAGGTCGCTTTTTTCGCCCAAGCGGCCATCGCACTTAACTCATCGTCGCTAATCTCCAAGGCGCCGCAAATTTCTTTTAGGACGGTTGATTCATCAATGTGCAGATGATCATCGGTATACGCCATGGGCCTGTCCGGCGATTATCATTCATGCTGTCCTCCCATATACCCGCGTCGATACGCCATATCCAAAAGCCTACAACACCAGCCCCACGGAACGAAGCAGGAAATGCGGGGTCGGCAAATGCACGATCACCAAACGTCCGGCCGTTTAATCCAAAGCCTCGAACAAGCCCAGCATCAGCTTGGCGCGATCTTCGAGCGATGAATAATAAATGAACTCATCGTGGGTATGCGCGCCCTTGCCGTCGGCGCCGAGGCCATCGAGCGTTGGGATGCCCAAGGCGCCGGTGAAATTGCCGTCGGACCCGCCGCCGGTTTTCATGTCCTGCAAATCAAACCCGATTTCCGCAGCAATTTCCTTGGCCTGATCAAACAGCTTGGCGATGCCGTCGAATTTCTCATAGGCCGGCCGGTCAACGCCGCCCGTGACCTCGAGCGAGCAATCGGGATCAACGGCTTCCAGCCCCTCGAAGATCGCCATGATTTCGTCGCCGGTCTCCATGTCGGGAACCCGGATATCAACGGTGATGACACATTCCTGCGGCACCACATTGGTGAACGTGCCGCCTTCAATGGTGCCCACCGAACACGACACGCCGGTTTCATAATCGGTCAGGGCTTCGATCTTCAAAATCTGATGGGCCATTTCCTTAATCGCGTTGCGACCGTCGATGTGGCGTGATCCGGCGTGCGCGGGGCGGCCGGTAATTTTGATCTCATACTGCAAGCGGCCCTTCCGTGCGGTGACGATCTTGCCCCCTTCGCGGGCCGGCTCGGTGACCAAAACGTATTTGTTGGCCTTGCCCGCTTCCTTGATCATCTCACGCGACGTCGGACTGCCGACCTCTTCTTCGGGGATATACATGAACGTGACTGGCAGGGCCGTTTCCTTGCCCTGCCGGATCAGATGGCGCATGGCGTAATACGCGATATAGGCGCCGGCCTTCATGTCATAGATGCCGGGCCCGTAGACCTTATCGCCCTCGCGGCGGATCATGTTTGGCCCTTCCTTGGTGCCCAGTGCATGCACCGTGTCGATATGCGAAAGCACCAAAATCCCTGGCCCGTCGCCGCCCCACGGCGTCCGCACGGTCAAGATATCGCCGAACCCGTCAGTGCCAGGCTTGCGGTCAATGTCCAAGCCCAGTGCCGCCATGCTTTCTTCGACGTGATCGGCCATGCGGTTTACGGCGTCCGGATCATGGCTCGGGCTTTCTTCTTCGACCCATTTCAGAATGCCTTCAAGAATTTCGGCGGCGTCGATGACCGGCGCATTTTTTGCTGTATCACTCACTGGAATGTCCCTGAATTGAAAATGAACTTAACGCGAATTGAAATTCCCGAAGGAACCCGCATGATGGGTATCCTAGAAATTCCACCCATAGGATAGCGCGAGCACCAAAGGAGACAACCGCTTGAACGAAAATTCCAACATCCGTTTCCGTTTGGCGACCATCGGCGATCTTGATGCCATCGTTCGGATGCTCGCCCATGACGACATCGGCGCGACCCGTGAACGCATCGAGACGCCAACCGCCGAGTGCTATATCGAGGCCTTTAACGATATCAACACGGACCCCAAGCAGGAACTCATTGTCGTCGATGAGGATGGCCAGGTCGCAGGCTGTTTGGAGCTTACCTTCATCCGTGGTCTTTCGCGCGAAGGCATGGTGCGGGCCCAGATCGAAAGTGTCCGCGTCGCCGATCACCTGCGCGGCCAGGGCGTCGGCCAACAATTGTTTGAACACGCCATCAGCCGCGCCCGCGAACGCGGCTGCGGCCTGGTGCAGCTAACATCCGACAAGGCGCGCCCCGACGCTATCCGGTTCTACGAACAGCTCGGCTTCACGGCCAGCCATGAGGGGATGAAGTTAAAATTGTAAACGCGGTCTCAAGCGGGATGGGGATGGCAGGGCTGGCCGTCCCGCGCGCCGACCGGCTGAATGCCCAGGAACGATTCGACGCCCGCGCGTCCCCCTGACGCCGCAACTCAAACAACACTGATAATTTACGCCCGCCGCGACCTTCCCCACGCCACGCTCTTGAAATATTTAAGAAAAGTCAGCATTTGTACACATTTTCGCCGACAATATTCGGTAAAAATATTTAATATCAGGGCGTTAGGGCGGTGTACAAATGTGTACATGATTTTGGCCAATGTACACATTTGTCAGCAATTGTACCCGCAACGTCATCATTTACCGCGTCGCCCCTGCTTGGCCCCCGTTCGGCACAATCGTTGAACGCGAGCCCGGGCGCGCGCATTTCGCGCGCCATATCCATTTATCCACCAGCAACAACACATCTGTCGTCCCCGGCGTTGCCGCCGACCCTTTCGGGCGGCAGCCTTATTCTCAATTTCAAACAGCGTGCAACTGCCGGTCTTCCACAGCGCATGAAAAAGAAATAGGGGCGTTAAATAGGAATTTCAACCGCTATCATAGAATTATTTCAATACCTGTGATATCCACACTTGGTCACCTTTTTCTCCAACAGCAGACATTATTTGGACGCCTGCTTGGAGTCTGAAAATAGCCAATACGGGACATGACCCCATCCTGGTGGGATGGGGATCGTGTCCCTGCTGATCGGTTATGAATTGTGGTGAACTAGGTACGTGTCCCCGGAACTAAAAGGAAATTAGGTACGTGTCCCCGGAACTAGAATTTAGATCGCTCGCCAACTGACTAACGTTACCCTTTTGCAACGAGGTGTATCCGGACGGGTTTGCCATCAGCGTTTCTTCCCGCGCCATTTGCTGCATCTGCTCTTTTAAACTTGTTGAACGTACCCGAAGCTTCCCAATCATTAGTACAGGAGAATTCCCAATTTCCAGTTAGATCAGGTTTGATCTCGTATTGTCCAAGGCAAATTACGTCAGTCCAATACAACGTGAGTTTCATGTCTCCCTTACCTTCAACAAGAAAGCGCGCCACGTCATCGGCGTTGGTGAAGTGGCCATCGTGTAGATGCACCAGTTCCATGGCGCAGAGCATGACAAGCAGGCGTTCGGCGTTGACGGGATGGATATCGCAAGCCCCGGCCACTTCTTCGAGGGTGTCCGCGCCGCTATCGATGGCGGTAAAGATGCCCAGTTCCACCGCCGACATCAGTGCCGCCGAGCGCCCGAACCCCTGGACGATATTTTGCAGCCTAACGCTATCAATCTTTTTTTCGCTCATGGGGCCTCGCCTTCAGGAAAATTTTTCCCCGCCCCGACGACGCGTTCAAGTCAAACAGACGTCGATTGAATGACGATCCAAATGCCCAAGCCCGCCGTGGCAACAGCGACTCCAGCCTGCAGGGATCGATTGGCCCAGGTCACGAACCGCGCCGAATAGCTCATGGGCACGGCGATCACCGCCGACAGAGCCGCCATGCCGGCGATTGAACCGATGCCGAATAGCGCGATGTAAATTAGTCCCAGCGCCGGACTATCGACCGTCGACGCCGTCAGGATTAGCAATGCCGCCGAGCCGGCCAATCCATGCATCATGCCGACCAGCACGGTGCGCACCGGCAACCGCCGGGGGTGCGTATGGTCGTGGCTGGATTTCTTATGCGCCTGCGCTTCGCCCTTGTGCGAATGCGCGTGAAAGTGCGCGGCGCCGCCCGTGTGCCGGTGCACATGAAAATGGATCCGGTCGCGCCACAACCGATACAACAAATGCCCCCCCAGGCCGATCAACATAACGCCGACGACGGCTTCAAGATACGCGGCAATTTGTGCGTCAATGGTCGTGCCCAGCACAACCACCCCACCGGCGACCGCCATCAACGTCAGCGTATGCCCCAGGCCCCACGCGGCACCGTGGGTGACGGCGCGCTTCAATGTCGTTTCGCGCGCTGCGATGCTGGCGACGGCGGCGATATGGTCGGCTTCCAGCGCGTGCTGCATGCCGATCATCAGGCCGAGGAAAAGAACGGATGTCATGGGTTGGAAAATCCGGAACCATTGAAAGCCGAGGACTAGGGATTACACGAGCCCCGAGCGATGAGCAACCTCCCATACGGAACGCCCCCATGCGACCCGCATGCCATCCACGGGCAGTCCTAGGGCAGTCTATGAGCAATCATGGGAGTTCTCGGCATGGAACCGCATTGACTTACCCGGCACCACCGAGCCCACCAAGGCCGCCGACATGGTTGATGATATCGGTCGTGCTGATCATGCCGATCAATTGACTGTCATCAAGCACCGGCAAATGGCGCAACCGGTGCTCGCGCATCAACGCAATGACCGTGTCGATGTCGTCTTCCGGCCCACATGCCCAAACGCCACGGGTCATGTAGGCATCGACGGTCTGATACAGACCATCGGCACCATTGGTAGCGATGGCGCGGACGATATCGCGTTCCGACAAAACACCGACCAACCCGCCCTGCTCGGTCCCGATGACGGCTAGGCCAATGCGGTTCGTGGCCAGGAAATCGGCGGCCTCGCGGATCGTCCACTCGGCGCTCAACACATGAACACTCCCCAGCCGTTCACCAAGCAATTGACGGACCGTTGGGTTGGCGGGTAGGGGCACTCGCCGCTCACCTTGGCGGCGCTCGGCGGTGCGACGTTCGTTATCCGGATCGACGACGGTTGTGCCGACGCGGCGCTCAGCCTGACGGCGGTCGCCGCCACGCTTGACCTCGGCCCGGCGCCCAGTAACCCGCTCGTCCTCGGCGGTGCGGACGCCGTCATCCCAATTTTTTCGCCCGCGGCGATCATAAACACGTTCGGCCATGGCCGACGACCTCCGTCATCACAGTACGCCAGATTGAGGTTAGCGCGTATCATCAGGCTTGTCGCCGGTGATCACGCTCATCATGTATTGACCGCGACTAGGCCCCGCCGGCGGCCTGCAGGCGTTCGACACGTTGAATATTTTTGCGGATGATTTCCGCCGCACTGGTGTGCCCATGCTGCTCATAGATTAAGACGGCCGCATCGAAACACCCGGCCGCCTCACGTAACAATTCAGAATCTCGGACCCGCTTTGCCAGGGCGAAAGCCGCTGATCCCAAATTATTCGACGCATGCGCCCATAGCATCGGATTGGCGCTTTGATTGCGTTCCGCCAAGACGGCCCGGTAGGCGGTGATCGCGCCGTCCAACTCCTTGGTTCCGGCCTCGATGGCGCCCCAGGTCATAAAGGCGGCGCCACGCTGGTTCATCACATCAATCCACCGCGCCAAGTGGGACTGCTGGGTGAAAACCTCCAGCGCTGCATCGAAGGCAACAATGGCATTGGCACAATCGGAACTTTCCATTTCCTGTTTGCCACGCACCAACAAGACATCGCCGAGGCCTTGATAGGCCAACCCCCATTCGCGCAGATGGGTTTTCCTGCTCAATACCGCGCCGATACTTTCCAAGGCATCGGCGGCTTCCTCAAATAGATTCAAATCTCCCGTGGCCACGCCAAGCTCTTTAAGGGCGCTGCCGAGCCTAATCTTCAATTCACCCACCACCAGCGGCGTCACTTCCTTCGGTCCATCACGCAACGCACGCCTATAGGCGTTGACGGCGGTGGCAAGCCCTTCTGGCTTGCCATTCAATCGCCAAACCGTCGCCGCCGTGACTGCCAAATAAGTTAACACCGAGGCAGTTTGATCTTGGCTCTCTTGAACGCTGTCTTCGTTCAGCAGGGCCAAGGCTTGTTGGACCGCGCCCATCAGATGTGACGCCAATACGGATCGGATTTTAGGCTTCATGGGCAGGGCGGCGCTTAGAACGGTGGCGTAAATTAAATTTGCAATGGTGGCGTCGAAGTTTGGTGAGACCAAAAGCGCGTCACCCAAACCAAAACCGTCGGGACGGCCTTCCGACGGAAGTTCGGAGGGCAGAAACACCAACCGCAGACCGGCCTTACTCAGATCGCCCAGGATCAACAGATCCGCGCCTTCACGAACCAGTCAAAAATCGCCATAGCCATGCCATTCCCACTGAGCATGAAAAATGGCCGAGCGCCGCGTCATCGTCAAGATTTCGATGCGGCCTCAGGTCCGACGTGCCGCAACCTTATTCTCGAGATATTGCTTTTACTTGCCCATGCGGTAAATGGCCGCCGCAATGTCGCCTTCGAGGGGAAATGACAACATCCCCATGACGTCGTAGCCCAAAAGCCAAGGCATCACATAAAACCGGACCAGATAAAAGAACCAGGCGACGAACAGCGGCACCATCGGTGCGATCAGAAAACTTGGTGTCACGGGCCCAAACAGGTGCAGCAAGGGGTTGGTGGAACGGACAAAAAACCGCATGAAGAAAAAATTGGAATCTTCCGCAAGAAAGACGTTCATGGCGGCGCGTCCAATCAACGTCCACATGATCACACCCATGCCGTAATCGGCGACAATCACCCAAATGGGAAACGGATCGGTCATTAGCGGCTCCCGCGTGCTGGCCCTTTAAGTTTGAAATTTAGCACAAAAAAACCGGGGCGAAGACAAGCTTCGCCCCGGATCTTTT
>JABJBP010000085.1 GCA_018665815.1 Rhodospirillaceae bacterium | reverse complement strand
TTCGACGGTAACAAATTTTCTCCGAGCTGCCACGCCCTCAGCGCCATCAATCTCCATGGCATCAATACGCTGCCAGTCTTCGAAACTGACGGCGCGGACCTGGCGTTCTTTCAGCAGATTTTCTAACCCAGCCCGCCCTGGCTTATCGCTGGAGCTGATAGATCCAAAGTCCGCTTCAATATGTTGAGATACGATCTCGCCGTCCGGACGGTTCGATGAAATAACACCGGCCGGGCCTCGTTTGATCCAGCCGACGGCATAGAGGCCATTATCTACCCGGCCATCCTCATTGGGAATAATGCCGCGCGCTTCATCATACGGCGCGCCATCAATTCGGTCTGAGCGATATCCAATGGCTGCGATCACCAATCCACAAGGGATATCGAAGACTTCTCCCGTGCCGATAGCGCTGCCGTCAATCACCCGTGTTCGTTCCATACGGATTCCTTCGACCCGATCTGAGCCCAAAATTTCAACCGGTTGTGCAAAAAACTCGAAATGGATTCGTTTTGATTTTTCGCCCGGCCCCGCATCCACAAAATCTTGAAGCGTTGCCAAGTTCTTCGCGGCGAGGCGGCGTTGACGATCACCTAGTTCAGCCAAAGCTGTTTTCGGATCGTCAGGTAGCTGTGTTTGCTGAACGATTGGCGCGGTCTCATTCAAGTGCCCCAATTCGCGCAATTCCACGTTTGTGAATTTGGCATCAATAGGGCCGCGGCGGCCGAACATATAAGCATCAGAAATCGGTGAATTGTGGATAACATCGCCGACATGATCGGGTAGATCCGATGTAGCCATGCCGCGCGGCGTACGCAGCAACACGCGGGCGCAATCAATGGCCACATTGCCATGGCCAATTACCGCAGCTGCGGCAACATTCAGATCCGGATCAAGCTCGCGGAAATCAGGGTGCCCATTATACCAACCAACGAAAGCCGCCGAACCGAATACACCGTATTTTTCAGCACCAGGTATAGTGATTTTACGGTCATTCGGCGCACCGACGGCAAGCACCACGGCGTCGTAAAGTTCACGCAATTCCAGCAAACCGACGTCGCCGTTGATTTCGACATTGCCGTAAAAATTCACATCATTGACTAGGGCCGTTTTTTCATACTTGCGGGCAACCCGCTTGGTGGTCTGATGGTCCGGGGCAACACCACCCCGGATCAGGCCATAAGGGGTCGGCAGCCGCTCGATGATATCGATCTCACAAGACCCACAGCGCTTCAACAAAGCGTCTGCTGTATAAAAGCCAGCTGGACCGGAACCGATGATCGCGACGCTTATGGGCATATCTTCGCCATCGCGTTAATTACGCGTCCTCCACCATCCACGTATGGCCATGGCGCAAAAGCTCGTTAACATCGGCCGATGGTGCCTGTTCAATCGCCCTCGCGGCCAGCGCGCTGACCCCCTCTTCGTAGCTCGGCAGTGGATCGCAATAAAGAATGCCGATGGCGACCGGCATGTCCGTGCCGTTCATGCCACCCAATAACGTTGCCATCATCTGATCTTTCTCATCGTGAACCAGAAGATCGTCCTCGGTAACGCTGTCCTTGCCGATGGTGACCACCTCAAGTTTCAGCGCGCCTGCCTTCAGGCGAATGCCAAGATTTCTATCCTTGCCGAAAATCATCGGCTTGCCGTGTTCAAGGTGAAGTTGGCGGTCAGCGGCGACCTCTTTTTCGGTGAAATCTGAGAACACACCGTCATTGTAGACGATGCAATTTTGAAAAATTTCAACGAAAGACGTGCCTTTGTGTTCGTGAGCGCGCTTGAAAAGGCCCGGCAGCTGTTTCTGCATTGTATCAATGCCGCGAGCCACGAACCGTGCGCCGGCGCCCAATGCGAAGGCCACTGGCGAGACCGGTTTATCGACCGACCCGAAAGGCGTTGACGGCGAACGGGTGCCGGCCCGCGATGTCGGTGAATACTGCCCCTTGGTGAGGCCGTAAATTTCATTGTTGAACAACAAAAACTGCACATCGACGTTGCGACGCAAGAGATGCAGCAGATGATTGCCGCCGATGGATAATGAATCGCCGTCCCCGGACACGACCCACACGTCGAGCTCCGGATTGGTGATCTTGATGCCCGTGGCAATGGCCGGTGCTCGACCGTGAATCGTATGGAAACCGTAAGTGGACAAATAATAGGGAAACCTAGCGGCGCAGCCGATACCCGAAACAAAAACCGTATTTTCCTTACGGGCGCCAATATCCGAAAGCGCCTTTTGAACACCGCGCAGGATGGCGTAGTCGCCGCAACCAGGGCACCAACGCACCTCCTGGTCGGATGCGTAGTCCTTGGGCTTCAGTGGTTCTGGCGGTGTGACGACGTTCATGTTCGTTCCCTTATCATCCCTACAACCGCGCCCGGATGGCGTCTTCAAGTTCCGAAATTTTAAAGGGTTGGCCGGTGACCTTGTTGAAACCCTCAGCATCAACCAAGAATTCACTGCGCAGCAAGGTCACCAATTGCCCGGCGTTCATTTCCGGCACCAGCACGCGCTCAAATCCGGCCAATAGTTCACCAAGGTTTCGAGCCAGCGGCCAGATATTGCGAAGATGGATATGGCTGACTTCGCTACCTTCACCGAGAATATTGTCGACAGCGCGATTGATCGGCCCGTAGGTTGAACCCCAGCCGACAACCGCTAGGCGGCCGCTTTCAGGTCCAAGTTCAACAGTCTGGGGCGGTGAATCATCGGCGATCCGATTGATCTTATCAGCGCGCACGTCGGTCATACGTTGATGATTTTGCGGATCATAGGAGATATGGCCGCTGTCATAATCTTTCTCGATGCCGCCGATCCGATGCTCGAGGCCGAGCTTTCCAGGAATGGCCCACGATCGAGCCAACGTATCGGGATCGCGGCGGAAAGGATGGAAACCTTCCTCATCGATCTCAAATGAAACCGGGAACGGATTTATCGCCGACACATCAGGGATCAGCCAAGGCTCTGCCGCATTACCGATGTAGCCGTCAGTCAGCAAGATAACCGGCGTCATGAACTTGGTCGCAATACGTACCGATTCGATTGCCATATCAAAACAATCGGCCGGCGAACGCGCCGCCAGCACGCAAAGTGGACTATCCGCGTTGCGACCGAACACGGCTTGATAGAGGTCCGATTGCTCAGTCTTGGTCGGCAGCCCTGTTGAAGGTCCGGCGCGCTGCGAATTGACAACCACCAATGGCAGTTCGACCCCAACCGCCAAACCCAATGCTTCGCCCTTCAAAGCTATGCCGGGGCCGGAGCTTGATGTCACGCCGAGCCCGCCGGCATAGGATGCGCCGATGGCCGCACATGCTGCGGCGATCTCATCCTCCGCCTGGAAGGTTGTCACCCCGAAAGGTGTCATTTTCGACAACGTGTGCAGCACCGATGAGGCTGGCGTAATCGGATAAGAACAGAACACCATCTGCAACTCGGCTAGCTGGCATCCGGTGGCCAGTCCCCAAGCGATGGCCTCGGCGCCTGTAACGGCGCGGTATTGCCCAGCCGTGATTGTCGCCTGCGGAATGGCAAAGCCCTGGAAGCCGTCAAGAATTTCTGATGTCTCGGCAAGCGCGTGGCCTGCGTTTAAGGCAGCGATATTAGCAGCGGCAACTTCAGGGCGCGTGGCAAATTTGGCTTCCAGCCAATCCACCGAAGGTTTGCGCTCGCGTCCGAACATCCAATAAATGAACCCGAGCGTCCAAAGATTCTTGCAACGCAGCGCTTCCTTGTTGGTGAGGCCGTGTTCCTTGACCGCCTCCAGCGTTAATTGCGAAATATCAAGCTCAACAACCCTGTAGGCATCGAGGCTGCCGTCAGCCAGTGGGCTAACGTCATAGCCGGCCTTGCGTAAATTACGCTCGGAGAACGTGCCGATGTCGATGATGATGATTCCGCTGGTCTTCAGACCCTTAAGTTCAACCATCAAGGCGGCGGGGTTCATGGCGACAAGAACATCGAAGCTATCGCCCGACGTCTTTATGCCGCGTGCACCGAAATTTATTTGAAAGGACGAAACCCCGTAGGTGGTGCCGGCCGGCGCTCTGATCTCGGCCGGAAAATCGGGGAAAGTCGCCAGATCATTGCCGGCCGATGCCGTCGCCAAGGTGAACTGGCCGCCCGTCAATTGCATGCCGTCACCGGAATCACCGGCAAACCGGACAACCGCCGACTCGAGCTCTTTGCGGGGCGCCTCTTTGGTCGCCTCTTTCTTGAGAGTTCCAGATATGGACATTGATCGTTATTTAAAGTCCGAAATCAGTAATTATTAAGTGATCGCGACTGACCAAATAATAATCTCTTTCCAGGCATTTGAAACACTCATGACTGATTTAGCGCTCGATTTATTGTTATATTCAAAAGCACGCAAACGTATGTGAACACTTGGCACAATCAGCGCCAAAGGGTACATAGCCGTTTGAACGCCCGGGGATGGGCGCACCGCGAGGACCTGATCGAATGACCATATTTGCGGACGGCGGGACAGATTTTCTAAACCGCATGGAAGACTTAATCGGCGAAGCCCGAAATGCCGGCGCGGACAGCGCCGATGTTGTGTACGCCGAAGGCACGTCACTTTCGCTCTCTTATCGGTTGGGCAACCCCGAAAACCTTGACCGCGCGGAAGGCAATGACCTGGGTCTCCGCGTCTTGATCGGCAAGCGCCAAGCCATTGTCTCAACTTCCGACACTTCGGACACCGCCCTCGGCCAATTGGTTGAACGGGCCGTTTCAATGGCGAAGGTCGTCCCGGAAGATGAATTTTGTGGACTTGCGCCATCGGAACTTTTGGCCGGCGAGATTCCCAATCTCGACGAATGCGATCCTGATGAGCCCGGATCGGATATTTTGGAAGAACGCGCGAAGACCGCCGAGCAAGCGGCACTTGCGGTCCAAGGCGTCACCAATTCGGAAGGCGCCGAAGCCAGTTGGAGCCGTTCGCTTGTCGCGGTCGTCGCATCAAACGGCTTTGCGCGCACCCGCGTTCGCTCACATCATTCCATCAGCGCCTCCGTTCTTGCCGGTGAAGGCACCGAAATGGAGAGCGAATACGATTGGGCCACCTGCGTCCACGCCGAGGATTTACCGTCCCCCGAAGACATTGGACGCGGCGCCGGTGAAAAAGCCGTCGCCCGTCTCAACCCCCAGAAAATCAGCACCGCCCAGATACCCATTGTTTATGACCCGCGCGTATCTCAATCAATGCTGGCACATTTTTCTGGCGCCATTAATGGCGCGGCAATTTCGCGCGGCACGAGTTTCCTCAAGGATCGCATGGACACGCCTGTGTTCAATGAGGCAATCAATATCATCGATGACCCGCTGCGCCGGCGAGGCTTGCGGTCAAAAGCATTTGATGGTGAAGGCGTGGCGACCCAGCGGAGCAACCTCATAGAAAACGGACACCTTAAAACTTGGGTGCTGGATTTACGTTCGGCCCGCCAGCTTGGGCTGGAAACCACCGGTCATGCGGCACGCGGCACATCTTCACCGCCGTCACCTTCAACCACCAATCTTTATATGGAGCCAGGATCCGTTTCACCCGCCGAACTGATGGCTGATATCGACCAGGGCCTTTACGTCACCGGCATGATGGGGCGCGGCGCCAATATGATTACAGGTGATTACAGCCGCGGTGCCGACGGGTTCTGGATCGAGGGCGGAAAAATCGCCTTTCCGGTCAGTGAGCTGACCATTGCCGGAAATCTGAATGACATGTTCATGAATGTCCGCCCGGCCAATGATCTGGTCTTTCGCTATGGGACAAACGCGCCGACGCTACGCATTGACGGCATGACGGTCGCCGGCAAGTAAACGGCTACGTGGCGTTGGTTCCAAGCGCGGTCCATGGTAATCTCCAAACGCCTCAATAATCGAGTGACAAAGCCTTGAACGATCAGACGATTTCGCCGCCTCACCCGACCAAGTCGACGCCTGACTTGATGCGTCGGTTGTGGCGCGACGCGATCCGCGGCTACATCGGATGGCTAGGGTTTGCGATCGTCTTGATGATTGTCCTGGCAGCGGCAACCGCACTTACCGCCTATATGATGAAACCCATCGTTGACGACGTATTTGTTGCCAAAAACGAGGCCTTGTTGTGGCCCGTTGGCATGTTGATTTTGGGCACTTTTTTCATTAAAGGCATGGCAAATTACGGCCAAGCGATGGTGATGAATTTCGTCGGCCTGAAAATTATTGCCGATACACAGAACCGCCTGTTTGTGCATTTATCGACCATGGATCTAGCGTTTTTTCATCGCAACGCCACGGGCACACTAATCACGCGGTTCACCAATGACATCTTTCAAATGAAGGTCGCCGTCTCAACCGGACTGACCGCGTGTGGGCGGGATTTTTTCACGCTTATTTTCTTGATTGCGCTGATGTTCCATCAAGATTGGCAACTGGCATTCGCGGCGTTCTTTATTTTCCCCATCGCTGTCTTCCCAATTGTCCGCATTGGGCGGCGAATGCGGAAGGTCACCGCCAACACGCAGCACGAGGTCGGCGTTTTCATGACGGCCCTGAACCAAACTTTCCAGGGTATCCGGATGGTCAAGGCGTACGGATTGGAAGCCTACGAAGCGAGCAAGATCGCCGATGCGGTGGCCCGCATACTACGCCTCAACATGAAAGCCGCCCGAACCCAGGAAATGGCTCGGCCGATCATGGAAACGCTTGGCGGCGCAGCAGTGTTCGTGGTGATCATCTACGGCGGGGGCAGGGTCATTGCCGAAGAAACGACGGCCGGCGCATTCTTTTCCTTCATTACGGCGCTGCTGATGGCCTATGAGCCGCTGAAACGACTGGCGAACGTCAATTCCAACATGCAACAAGGCCTCGCTAGTGCCGAACGCCTCTACAGCATCCTCGACCAGCATGCGGAAATTAAAGACGCCCCCGAAGCGGTCGCGCTGGGCCGCTCGGACGGCAATATTCGCCTCGACGATATCCATTTTTCATATGTCGATGACCGCCCGGCTTTAAGAGGCATCTCCTTGGAATTATCGGCCGGCCAGACCTGCGCCTTGGTCGGCCCATCGGGAGGTGGCAAGTCCACGATCCTGAATTTGATTCCGCGTTTTTACGATATCGACAAAGGCACCATCTCCATCGATGGCCACGACGTGCGCCACGTCACCAAGCAATCATTGTTCGCCAATATCGCGCTGGTTTCCCAAGAAGTGACGCTTTTCGATGACACGGTGGCGGCGAACATCCGGTTTGGACGCGGTGGCGCCAGCGATGAGGAGCTCGCAGTTGCCGCCCGCAATGCCGCCGCGCACGCGTTCATTTCCGAATTGCCGGATGGATACAAGACCTTGGTCGGCGAACAAGGCATTAAGCTTTCCGGCGGCCAACGCCAACGCTTGGCCATTGCACGGGCCATGATCAAGGATGCACCAATCTTGCTATTGGACGAAGCGACCTCGGCCCTGGATACGGAGTCCGAACGCCATGTTCAGGCGGCGCTCAAGGAACTGATGCGCGGCCGCACGACACTGGTCATCGCTCACAGATTGTCGACGGTCATTGATGCCGATGCGATTTATGTCATCGACGAAGGCCGTGTTGTTGAGCAGGGCAAACACGCGGAACTGCTGGCCAGAGGCGGCATCTATAAGCGTCTCTACGATCTTCAGTTTGCCGATGAAGCAAGGAATGGCGCGGAGGCGGAAACCCTCCAGGCAGCAGCCGAAGCGTCTTAGCGGCGAATGGCGTTAAAAAAAATCATTAAATCTGAAGGCTTTCGAAAAATTTTGTGCCGGCTCGGCGCCTTATATATACGCTTGGTTCACTTCACCGGACGTTGGCAAGTCGTCCGCGGTGAAACGGCAGCAACCTATTGGCAACAAAACAAACCGTTCATCCTGTGTTTTTGGCACGGCAGATTATTGATGATGCCGTACTGCTGGGACCTGAGAAAACAAATCCATTTACTGATTTCCCATCATCGAGACGGCCAATTGATCGCCAATACGGTGGCTGGATTTGGGTTCGCTGCCATATCCGGCTCAACGTCGAAGGGCGGCGCTCAGGCACTTCGGACCATGGTCAAAACGTTGAAAGCCGGCGATTGGATCGCTATAGCACCCGACGGTCCAAGAGGGCCGCGAATGCGGGCGAGCGATGGCATAGTTTCCGTTGCGCGGCTCGCCGGAGTACCGATCATTCCTGCTGCTTATTCGATGAACCGCGGACGAATTTTGAAATCCTGGGATCGGTTTTTAATCGCCTGGCCGTTCGGGCAGGGCGTCATCGTTTGGGGGGAACCAATTGAGGTGCCGAGAGACGCCGATACAGAGATGCTTGAGACAATTCGATTGCATGTCGAAGACAGCCTCAACCAGATTACCCGCGAAGCCGACGAAATGGTCCGGCGCGAGCCCGTGGAACCGGAATCGACGGTTGATATCATCGACACGGAAGCGCCCATATCATGAGCGCTCTTTTACCTCTGTACAGAGCTCTAACAACCCTCGGCTCGCCAGCGATTTCTTGGTATCTGGGCCGCCGCCGGGCGCGCGGAAAGGAAGATGGGGACCGTTTCAATGAGCGCTTCGGCATCGCAAAACGCCCCCGCCCAACGGGCACATTGATTTGGGTTCA
>JABJBP010000084.1 GCA_018665815.1 Rhodospirillaceae bacterium | reverse complement strand
CGTGTCGGCCGCGACTTCGATGCCCTGGCCGAAGCCCTTTCGGACGATTACCGCGTTATCTGCCCAGACGTCGCCGGGCGCGGCAAAAGCGATTGGTTGCTTAGTCCCGAAGATTACAGCTATGCCCAATACATGACCGATACCCATGCGCTGATGGCCGCCATCGGCGCCACCGAAATTGACTGGGTCGGCACCTCCATGGGCGGGTTCTTGGGGATGATGCTGGCGGCCAGCAAGAATTCCCCGATCAAGCGCTTGGTTCTCAACGATATCGGCCCGTTCCTGCCGCAATCCGCCCTGGCGCGAATCGGAGAATATCTGGCGAAGGGCGAAACCTTTGTCGACGTTGATGCCATGGAAGCACACCTCCGGCTCATCCACGCCCCCTTCGGGCCACTCACCAATGCCCAATGGCACCACATGGCGGAACACAGTGTGCGGCCAGCTGACGGGCAGGGGAGCAAATTAGCGTTCCATTACGACCCCACCATCGCCGAGGCCTTTAGTGCCGTCACCGGTGCCGATATCGATGTTTGGGAGATGTGGGACAAGATCACGTGCCCGGTTTTAACATTGCGCGGCGAAGGCTCCGACGTGCTGCCGAAAGAAACGGCAGAGGAAATGACTACCCGAGGTCCCAAATCAAAACTGGTTGAATTCCCCAACACCGGCCACGCATCGGTACTAATGGCGATTGAGCAAACCGCCTTGGTCAGGGATTGGCTAATATCCGACGCGGGGTAAACTCCCGCATTGCTGATTGTCCCCTAGGAGGCCGCGCAGATGTTTGATTTTTACTCCGATACCAAAACCAAGCCCTCTATGGCCATGCGCGAAGCCATGCTTTCCGCGCCCGTTGGCGATGAACAGAAAGATGAAGACCCGACAACGCTGGAGCTATGCGGGCGGGTCGCCGAATTGCTGGGCAAGGAAGCGGCGGTTTTTCTGCCGTCCGGCACCATGTGCAACGAGATCGCGATCCGCGTGCATACGTCCCCCGGCGATGAGGTGATCTGTGAACGCAGCTGCCATCTGGTCAATTACGAGACCGGCGGGCCGGCGGCTATCAGCGGTATCATGATACACGCCACCGATGGCGAGAACGGCATATTTGCCCCCGAACAGGTTACCGCCGCGGTTCGCCCAATTCACGCTATATGCCGGAAAGCCGCCTGGTTTGCGTCGAACAAACCGCCAATCTCGGTGGCGGCGCGGTTTGGCCCTTGGAAAAAATCCAAGGCGTCGCCAAGGCCGCGAATACCGCCGGTTTGACGACCCACATGGACGGCGCACGGCTGATGAACGCCGTCGTCAAATCAGGCATTCCGGCGGCCAAGTGGACGGAAGGTTACGATTCTTGCTGGATTGATTTCACCAAAGGCTTAGGTGCGCCTGTAGGCGCGGTTCTCGCCGGCTCGGCCGATTTCATCAAACAAGCCTGGCGCATCAAACAGCAAATTGGCGGCTCAATGCGGCAGTCTGGCGTCATTGCCGCCATGTGCCTCTACGCCCTTGATCACAATGTTGAGCGGCTTTCAGATGATCATGATCTGGCCGCCTCCATTGCCGACCGGATTGGCGCCTTCGACAATGTGGTTAGGGTTTTGCCGACGGAAACCAACATTGTGATTTTTGATGTGTCTGCAGAGGCGCCCGATGCCGCGGGCCTGGTCAAAGCCTTGGAGGACGACGGCGTTCTCATCGGCGCTTTCGGAGAGCGGCGCATCCGCGTAGTCACGCACTTGGATGTCGACCCGACGGCTGGCGATGCCCTCTGCAGCAGCCTCGAAAATCATCTCACACGGTGCGCATAGCAGTCGATTGCGTCACCCGCATGTCGGCGGGGCATGTACGAACACCGGTGGCGGATCAGATTACAATGACCGGTAGCGATCTGTACATAAACAACAGGCGATCTGAAAAATCGGCGTGCGACCTAATTCGCTCGCGGTCCACGTGCCATCGCATCCATCACAAGATTGAACAATTCGACCGTAAAATGCGTGGCGCCGAATAATCCGGGCTGTACACCGCTGCTTTTCTTCAACCGACCGAGCGTGCCGGAATAAGCAATAACTGGAAGGTTTGGGTAATCTTCTGCGAGCCAATCGACGAACTCGCTTCGATGAACTTTTCCTGCTTCGAGTTTTTTATCGGGACGCCGTTCATTTCCATTACCTACGCATATACCGTCCGACCATTTGAATACCGAGCTTTCAACAATGACGGCATCATATTTCTCAACATCCAGCATTTTTCTGGCTTCTTGGGGGCATCGTACGGAATCAAAACTCAAGCCAATTTCCCGCATCAGCCGCCGCTCCAGCACATTTTGGCGTGGATGAAGATCATCGACCCATAAAATTTTCTTGTTGAGCAAGATTGCATATACGTCTTTGGCGCGTTGACCGATCGCTATAGAGGCCCATTCGGGCCAATTCGATTTGTTAAACTTCATTCGCAGATCCAGAGCTAAATTTTTATCGTTTCGTGCATCATTAACCTTGCTTTCAAATACCTCGATCTTGAGACCGTAAATTTCGGCTTTCACATTGGCGCCGGCTCGAATCCTTTCGATGATCGGCGGCGCGAACAAATACAGCGCGTAGACGACGATCAAGAGAGAACCAAATTTCAACAATCTGGAAATACGTCTATCTGTTTCTTCAGAATTTGGCATGATTTCCCCGGGCCATATTGCACTCTGAATTGAAAAGCTGAGATGAATGAACACCTTTTATGGCCTGATTTCGATTTTAATTCGTAAATAACTTTAGGGCTGACCCAGATAACCCAATTTTGGAGTTATCATGGGACCTATGCGCAAGGGTCGACTTAGCCACTACAAACAAGACCACCTGATAGAGCATTTTGTTTCTGGATCTACTGCTCTGACAGCGGCCAGTCTGTGTGGCGTCAACCGCAAGACCGCCGCCTATTTTTTCCTCCGTCTACGCGAAATCATTGCTTTGGAGTTGGAAGCCGAAAGCGAAGCCATGTTCGGCGGCGAGGTCGAGGTGGATGAAAGCTACTTTGGAGGCAAGCGGAAGGGGAAGCGCGGGCGCGGTGCTGGCGGAAAAACCCCAGTATTTGGCCTATTGAAGCGAGGAGGAAGGGTCTACACCAAGATTATTCCCGATGCCTCAAGAGCCACGTTGATACCGATCATTGAGCGCAAAGTCATCCCTGACAGCATCGTCTATTCTGATTGCTGGAAGGCCTACAATGTGTTGGATGTTTCGGACTTCAAGCATTTCAGAATCAACCATTCCGAACTGTTTGCAGACACCCATAATCACATCAATGGAATCGAGAATTTCTGGAACCAGGCCAAGCGCCACATGCGTAAATTCAACGGTGTCCCGAAGGCCCAATTCGGCCTATATTTGAAGGAATGCGAGTGGCGGTTTAACAACAGTGACCCGTCATCTCAATTGTTGATGATAAGACAATGGGTTAGACGTTATCTGAGGTAGTTATCTGGGGCAGACCCTAAAATATTATATTTTCGCTTAGATGCTGAGCCGAATGGAGTTACCTCCCCCATGAAACGAATTGAAATGTAATGAAATTCGCATTCTCGAGGTCGCGCGTTATATTTGATTATTGAATTTACGGAGATGCACTCGGCATCGGCGATAGGGGCCCAACATGGCACAAGACCTTGCGACGACGGACAATCACGATCTGACAGCCACCCATCCAGGTGAGAACCTTGATGATTACGTGACCTTCTACATCGAAAAACAGATGTTCGGCATCGCCGTCCTGAACGTCCAGGATATCCTGATGCCGGAAAATATCGCCGCGATCCCGTTGGCGCCGCCGGAGGTCAGCGGATCCATCAACCTGCGCGGTCGGATTGTTACGGTCATTGATGTCCGGGTGCGGTTGGGGTTATCGCCAAAAGATCTGACGATCGGCCAAAACATGGGTGTCACCGTCGAGCATGGGCATGATCTCTACACTTTACTGGTCGACAGGATCGGCGATGTCATGGGATTGCCGAATGAGAAATTTGAACGCAATCCAGCGACCTTGGCCCCGGTCTGGCGGGAGTTTTCGAACGGGGTTTACCGGCTGGAGGATAACCTGCTGGTGGTCCTTGATATCGACCGGTTGCTGGACCTTTCAAAGGACG
>JABJBP010000083.1 GCA_018665815.1 Rhodospirillaceae bacterium | reverse complement strand
TCGACGATGATTTGGTCGAGGCTTTCAAGTGGATTTCATTGGCTTTGCCAAATGCCAAGATCATTGAGGCCTACGATACTGCGTTCAAACCCGTGCGGGCGCGCGAGAAACTTCTGTTGAGGATGAACCGCTCGCAATTGGAACGCGCCGACAAGTTGATCGCCGCGTGGAAACCCCAGTGGTAAAAATGATTGGGCGTAAAAAAATGGTCGTAGTCCGCCGTTTCGTGAAACAAGCCTTTTGTTGACCCGAGCGGCGCGCTAACGCACCATCCCGGCGTTTCATCTTTCCATTTTTGTGAGCCTCTACGATGACCCTCAACCCCCGAATCCTTGTCGTCGATGGATACGTGAAAGCGGCACGTGAAGAGTTGGTCGCAGGCGGTGCGAGCATGGCGGCCGATCAATACGCGGCGATGTTAAAGCAGGCGCATCCGGGGACGGTATGCGATGTGATCTTTCCTAGCGATCCAGATTGTGAAATTCCAGCAGGCGCAGCACTTGCTGATTACGACGGGGTCGCCTGGACGGGTTGTAGCCTGACCGTATTTGAAGATACGCCCGAGGTCGGAAGCCAGATCGAATTCGCCCGCGCGTGCTTTCGCGCCGGTGTGCCCGGGTTCGGCAGTTGTTGGGCGGCACAAATCGCCGTTGTCGCAGCGGGCGGTATTTGCCGCGCCAATCCCAATGGCCGGGAAATGGGAATTGCCAGGAAGGTCCAATTGACGCCCGAAGGGCGCGGCCATCCCATGTACGAAGGCAAGGCTGGCGTGTTCGATGCTTTCATCAGCCATGTCGATGAAATCACCCATGTACCAGCGGGATCGACGGTTTTGGCCGGCAACGCCTTCACCCGCGTGCAGTCGGTTTCAGTGCTTTGGGAAGGTGGCGTTTTTTGGGGGCTGCAGTACCACCCGGAATACGATCTTCGCGAAATGGCGCGTCTGACTTGGTGCCGGATCGATAAGCTTATGAAACTTGGTTTCTTTAAGGACCGAGAGGCCGGTGAGAGCTATGTCAATTTGCTGGAAACGCTGCACCAAGATCCGGCGCGCGGCGATCTGGCATGGTTGTTAGGCATTGACGATGACATTTTGAACGAGGACGTCAGGCGCGCTGAAGTCCGGAACTGGATCAATAAATTGGTGATCCCGACGATGATCGCCAAGAGCCGGGCCGGCGTTTGATGCGCAGCGCTCTGAGGTTTCTGATTTGCGAAGGCAATCCGTCGGAACGCAATGAAGTGTTGGTCGGCCTTGGTGGCCGGCCGGGCAGTGTGTGTTTTCACGACCTTTTAAAAACCCTGGAGCCGCATTGTCATGTCGATGTCGTCTATCCGGCCGATGGAGAGCCCAACTTTCCAAAAGGCATGAGCGTTGGTGATTATGATGGTGCCGTGATCAGTGGTTCGGGGCTCAACGTGCCGGGCGGCGAGGATGACCCAAGGGTTGTCCGTCAAATCGATTTTGCCCGGTCTGTGTTTGAAGCCCAGGTGCCGATGTTCGGTAGTTGCTGGGGCTTGCAGGTCGCGGCAAGCGCTGCAGGCGGCCGGGTTCAGGCCAGCCCGAAGGGAAATGAAATGGCCATCGCCCGCAAGATCACCTTGAATTCAGATGGGCGAGGGCATCCATTGTTCGAAGGCAAGAACAGTGTCTTTGATCAACCGGCCATTCATGTCGATGAGGTTACGCATTTACCCAGCGGCAGTGTGATTCTGGCAGCCAATGGATTTTGCGGCGTTCAGGCGGCATCAATCATTCACAAAGGCGGCGTGTTCTGGGGCGTACAGTACCACCCGGAATTTGACCTCGATGATATGGCCAGGTTGGTTCGGCGTTATGCCGAGAGCCTCGTCGATCAGGGATTTTTCGCCGATGAGGCCGCAGCCTCGGAATACGCTGAGTGGTTACAGGTCTTGCACCAAAACCCGGAGCGCGAAGACCTCTCCTGGCTGTTGGGCATTGACGCGGATATCTTAGATCAGCGTGTTCGTTGGCGTGAGATTGAAAACTGGATTACTCGATTGGTGCGACCTTCGGCACAAAAATAAGTGCCAACGAAAGGCGTCGTTTAAATTAACGGGTCGTAAGCCCATTGCAATAAAGCTTGGCGCTGCCTTGGTCGGCAGGTCCAATCCCCTTGATCGCAATTCGCACGAACCTGTGCGGCATGTCGCCGAAATGCTTTCCAGCGTTTGATTTGCCGGTCGTCTATTTCGGGCAATCGTCGGCCTAGGTAGTATCGGCAGTACCATTGAAACCAGCCCCTTGGGTCGGGTCCGAATATCCACCCCTTTTCTCGCCAGACACGCAGCGGCTGGCGGCTTTTAATACGAAAATAATTAATGCGGGGGTCTGCTTCGGCGCTCGTTTTTGCACCTTCAAACCAGTCCTGTGGAAACTCGCCTTTACAATCGTTGCAATATTTTCCTTCGAAAACGCCCATTGCCAGCATTTCCGCCGGTGAGAAATGTGGTGTGAAGCCAGGTGCAAAATCGTCACCCATCAGGACCGAAATTCTATAGGTGTAGGCGCTTTGCATCCTGTCGTTCACGCTCACAATTTCGCCAATTTGATACATATGCGTGCTACCTCGAGAGCGCTCAGCCCAATAATCCGCTGGCTTTCAGTCCATCGAAAATGAACTGCACAGCCAGCGCGGTGAGCAGAACGCCGAAGATGCGCGATATTACGTGTAGGCCGGTTACGCCCAACATTTTCTGAACTTGGGTGGCGACCAGCAACAAAGCAAAGGTCATCAGCACCACGGCCAGCATGGCGCCGACGACGATGGCGCCCAGCTTAATGTCACCGTGCGTATTGCTCATAAGCAAGACCGCCGCTCCCATGGCGCCGGGGCCGGCAATCAACGGCGTGGCCAGGGGAAAGACCGAAACATCGTCCTTTAGCTCGGCTTCCTTGTTTTCATCATCCGTCGTCGTGGTGCCGCCTGTGCTTTCGGCGAACACCAATTTAATGCCAATCAACAACAACAGAATACCGCCCGCCGTACGCAACGCGGCCAGTGAAATCCCCATGTAGGCCAATACGTCATTACCCAAAAGAAGAAATACCAACAGAATGCCAAGGGCAATCAATGTGCCTTTGATTGCCATACGTCGGCGCTGGATGGGGGTTGCGGTAGTCGTCAGCGCGGCATAGATCGCGGCCACATCGACAGGACCGATAACGGCGAAAAACGTCGTGAAGGCGACCAGCGCCGTCTCAAACATGGCTTCAGTCATTGGGCGTTTCCTACGTCGAAAAGGCGTGCCCGTGCTATCAGGCGCCACGTGTTCAAACAATGATATTCATAAAAACACGGTAATCGCGTAATTTGTATTTCAAAACGAGTTTAGAGAGAATAGAATTGTATTCGCGTAACGCTTAGGAGTTTACACGTGAAAGTCGATATTATCCATCACCGCGAAGACATTCCATTGGATGACCTGCGCGTTGTCTACGACCATTGGCACGAAAAGCTTGGCGGCCGGTTCGCACCGGCCTGGCAAGATGTCGATATGGTTTGCTTTCCGCCCCGAGTAATTCCCATGTGTTTGGTTATTGATACCAGGGATCAACCCAGGGATTTTGTTTTTCGGTTTTTGGGTACGGGGTTTACAGACATGCATGGTGCGGATTTTACCGCTCGGTCATTGGATGACCTGCCGACGCCCGGCGCAATTTCGGTGCTGCGGGAACAATATAATGAACTGATTGTACGCCGTCGGCCGTTGATTCATGTCGTTCGTGTGACGGCAAATAATGATGTGTCGTATACGAATACCGCTATCCGATTGCCGCTATCATCTGATGGTGAGACCATTGATAAGATCCTAGTGGCCGTCAGTTCCCACCGGAACGGTATTTTGATTGCCACACCTGAAGCCCGCGCGGCGGAAATGGAATCGTTGAATTAGCTCTCTGGCGCGGCACTAAGGGGGGCAAAAACCGGATCGACAATTTTCCGGTAATCCTCGAAAGCTAAAAATACGGAGCGATCCAGCCGGCCGGCGTTGAACGCCACTTCATCCCAATTCTTGAACGCTCCATCAACGACCAGTGGCAAATCTTTACGAAACGAGAACGGTGGGATGGCGCCCATCACGCAGCCGGTGAGTTCCGTCGCTAGTTCCGGTTCGGCAAAGCGGCCTTTTTGGGCGTCGACATGGGCCAGAAATGCTTTCATGTCGAGCCGCCGGTTGCCGGGAATGATGGCCATGGCGTTGCGTTTGCCGAGCCCGCCGCCACGCACCGACGCGACAATGGCTTTCATCGCCTGGGCCGGGTCATTGCCGCGAATGCGGCTGATTTCTTCAGACCGACCTTCCGCCTCGTGCTCGATAATCCGATAGCGGGCGTCATTGGAATCTAGTAACGCGATCAACCGTTGATGCGGATCGATGTCGCTCAAAGCTGCCCTGCCATAGCCGCATCGTACATCTGGCGCATTTCGGCGGCACCCACGGGAATGGGATTGGTCGGCGCGGTCGGATCGGCGGCGGCCATGGCGGCCAGTTCATCAAGGCGTGCCTCTTCAACACCCAACGCGCCCGCCGTATGGGCAATTCCAAAAGTTTCGCGCAATTCCAGGGTCCAATCCAAGACACCTTGGAACGACGTGGACGCGAGACCTAGCCAGCGGGCCAGTTGTTCCATCTTGTCGGCAATGGCGGGTTTGTTGAAGGTCATGGCGTAGGGCATGAAGACGGCGTTGGTCAGGCCATGGTGGGTGTCATAGACCGAACCCACCGGATGGCTCAGCGAATGAATGGCACCGAGGCCTTTTTGAAAGGCCGTTGCCCCCATGGCAGCTGCTGACATCATATGGGCGCGGGCCTCCAAGTCACTGCCGTCAGCGACGGCGCGGGGCAGCCATTCCTTGATCAGCCGCAATCCCTCAACACCGATGCCGTCCGCCATTGGGTGATAGCCCGGCGCCACGTAGGCTTCCAGGCAATGCGCCAAGGCGTCCATGCCGGTCCAGGCTGTTAAGTTAGCCGGTAACCCGGCGACCAATACGGGATCGCAGATGACAATGCCCGGGAGCATTTTCGGATGGAACAGAATTTTCTTGGTGTGGCTGGCCTCTTCCGTCGCCACCGCGGCGCGGCCGACTTCCGATCCTGTACCTGACGTCGTCGGCACGGCGACGATGGGTGCAATGGCCTCGGCGTCGGCATGGGTCCAATTGTCACCGACGTCTTCGAAATCCCACAGCGGGCGGGTTTGGCCGGCCATGAAGGCGATTAGCTTGCCGGTGTCCATGGCGCTGCCGCCACCGAAGGCAATGACACCGTCATAGTCGCCGTCGCGAAACACAGCCACGCCATCAAGGACATTTTGGCCAAGCGGATTGGGCCGAACGTCGGTGAATAATCCGGTTGGCAGGCCCTCGGCATCGTTGGCCAGGACCGCGTCGGTAATCATCGGCAGAGGTGCGAGGCCGGGATCCGTGACCAACAATGGCCGTTCCATCCCAAGTGCGCGGCAGGCATCGGCCAGTTCTTTGATCCGGCCTGTTCCAAATCGCACCGGCGTCGGATAGTTCCAATTGGCTTGCAGGTCAGACATGAGAGCGCCTTTTTTTTGGTTTATTGGTTGTCGGTGAAAGCGAGGGCCGCGCCGCCGGCGGCAAAGACAGCGGCAAAGCAGCGGTTGCGGATTAAGGCTTGGCGGTGAGATCGGATGAAATGTCCGAAATACCCGGCGCCAGCGCCATAGACGGTATAAATCAGGAACGACAGAACAACGGAGGTCGCGCCGAGTATGGCAAGGTCCGTGTTGAAACCGGGGCCGGCGTTGAGAAACGGCGGGTAGACCAGCACATAGGCGAGGGCGGATTTTGGATTGGTTAGCGATATCATCGCCGCCTTTGAAAATATCCCGCCGGCTTCCGGGACTGTCATGGTGCCATCATTCATACGGTCAGTGTCGGCATGCCAAGCCTGCCACGCCAACCAAAACAAATATCCAACGCCGATCCATTTGAGGACTTCGAATGCCGCCGCTGACGCAGCTAGAAAAGCAATCAACCCGAAAGCCACCAGGGTCACATAAACGGCAACGGCGAAGGAAAACCCACCGGCCGCCGCAATGGCGCCAACGCGGCGGCGCCGGCTACCAATCGCCATGGCATAAACCGCGTTGGGGCCTGGAAAAGCAGCGAATGCAATCCACACCAGGGCGAAGGCAATCCAGGTCTCAAAGGGCATGGGCTCGGCTCCGAAATTCAACTACGGCATAGCGCCGTTCGGGCGGCGAGTCATCCGTAAAATCATCGCCATCATTGCAGCGCCGGTGATCGGGGACGCGTTATATGATCTCGAAGTAGCGCGCCATTTCCCAATCCGAGATATGTTTTCGATATTCTCGCTCTTCCCATTCGCGGCTGGCGGCGAAATGGTCGACAAACTCGTCACCGAATAATTCCCGTGCGGGCTTTGAGCCCTTCAAGTTCTGCGCCGCATCCCAAAGCGTCGGCGGTAGGTTGAAGCGTTTGGGAAAGGATTTTTCATAAGCGTTACCGGTGACCGGCGCGTCGGGTTCGATGGCATTCTCAATGCCCCACAATCCCGCGCCCAGAGATGCGGCCAGTGCGAGGTAGGGATTGGCGTCCGCGGCGGCAACCCGATATTCGACCCGTTGCGCTTTGGGGGAACCTGGAATGACGCGAAGCGCACAGGTTCGATTGTCGATCCCCCAGGTCGCGTCCGTCGGCGCCCAGAACCCCGGGATCAGCCGGGTGTAGGAATTGACCGTCGACGCGATCATCGCCAACGTTTCGCGCATCAGTTTCTGCTGTCCGCCGATGAAATGGCGCATGGTGTCGCTTATGGTGTCGGGCTGGGTCTCGTTATAAAAAGCGCTGGCGCCCGATTTGTCCTTCAGCGACATATGAATATGGCCGCCTTGGCCCGGCCAATCGGGCGACCATTTTGCCATGAAGGTTGCCATTAAACCGGATTTTTGAGCGATGATTTTGGAAAAGGTCTTGAACAGAGCTGCCTTGTCAGCCGCATTCAACCCGCTATCGACCTGGATGGCAGCTTCGAGCGCGCCGGGCCCGGTTTCCTCGTGCAGGCCTTCGATGGGGATATCCATTTCACTGCAGCCGTCCAACAGATCACGATAAAAGTCGCTCTCCACCGTATTGCGGATCACCGAATAGCCGAAAAACCCCGGTTGGATCGGCTTCATGTCACGGAAGTTCTTTTCGCGCACCGACTGTGCGGTTTCCTCGAAGACGAAAAACTCGTACTCGAACCCCGCCATGACCTGAAAGCCCATGGCATCGGCTTTGTCTAACATGCGCCGCAATTGAGCGCGCGGACAGACGGCTTCGTGTTTGCCATCAAACTCAGCCATGAAAAACAGCATGCCGTCCTCGCCGGCGATATCGCGGCAGGTTTCCGGCAAAACCCGGACGCTGGCATCGGGATATCCCGTGTGCCAACCGGTGACGGTGATGTTGTCGTATAGTTGGTCGTTTGAGTCCCAACCAAGAACGACATCGCAGAATCCGAAACCGCTTTCGAGGGCGGAAAAAAATTTTTCCTTTGCCATGTACTTGCCGCGAAGGATGCCGTCCATATCGAAGACGCCGACTTTCACGTGTTCCAGCTGGCGCTCCTCGACGATGGCGCGGGCTTGTTCGGCATTGGTGACATCACGCGGTTGCATGCGGCTCTCCCTGAATGGGGTGTATTTTTTTAAACGTTTAACTCGGCAGGCGCCGCCTGTGGGCGGGTGACCTGCTGGGGGAATTCAACCTCGCGGAACGTCGCTTGGCAAGGGTGCGGGGCATTTGTCATCCAATGGCGTTGGCGGCCGTCCGGCGCCAGCCAACTGACCATCGACGCGGTGGTCTCAGAGGCACTGTGCATACAGATACCGCTTTCATGATCACTAAGGATTGCGGCCATGGTATCGGTGGTAATGGAGCCTTGAGCCTGTTCCAACATCTTAGTCCCCCACTCCTGGCGTGACCCCGCTGGAATGGCGGCACCACCCTCGGCAAATTGGTCGGCGAAATCGACAGTTTGCGGCCCAATGTCTAGATCCGTAGAGCGCCGGTCATGGTTTGTCCGGATCGTCAGGCCGTTGGAAATATTCCGAACGGATTGCCGCACCCGCTCGGTGGCCCAGGATTTCCCGGCGGTCTCCAGCACCCAGGCCTCCGTCCGGTCGGCAATCAAAAATGAATTGTGATAGGTGAAGCTGTCATCATTTTCCGCGCAGGCGCCGCCTTGGCCGTGGGTTTCAAGTAACTGAGTGATGATATCCAGGCTGGCCGAGGCTGTGGTGCCGCGTTCCAGCCCCAGACGTAGCAGGTCCATGCCCAAAAGCGCTGGCGGACCCATGGCCGCGCGAGTCCAAACGGCTTCATTGCCGATGATGACGCCTTGATCATTTGCGCCCATTTCGGCACCCCACATCCAGTCAATCTGCGACAGCAGGACGGCGTGGGTTTCGCGGGCCTGCGGAATGGTGATGTAGATACATTCAAGTTGTGCGTCGCGCAAATAGATGGCGCTGGGATAATATTGAACGTGTTGCGCTTCGCCGGCTGGACGGTCGCTGTTTTTGGCGAAAATCACCGAGCCATCGGCGGTCGCCGGGGATAGGGCTACAAGGGTATCACACATAAGGTTACCTGGGGCCTGCCTGCCTCAATATCGTATGCCATATGTGGATGCGGGGAAACCCGGCCTTGACGGCCCGACGGTGTGCGATACCGTCACCGAATTAACGGAGGCAGGCGTGTCATGAATGACGTGAGCCCGCAATTGCAAGACGCCATCGCGCATCATCAGGCGAACCGCTTAAGTGAAGCGGCGGAAGGCTACCGCGTGATCTTGGCGGATGATCCCGATCATGCGGATGCCCTGCACCTGTTGGGTCTCATTTCATTTCAACAGGGCCAATTGGATGAGGCACTTGGCGGCATTGATCAGGCTATTGCGATAGATGGCGAGGTCGCCATCTATCACGCCAATCGGGGGCGCATTCTTAAAGCCGTCGGGAAAAATGAAGCCGCCGCCGAAGCCTTCGGCCGGGTGCTACGGTTGGTGCCTGGGCACCCGGGTGCGCTTTCTGATCTGTCCGGTGCGCAGGTTGACGCAGGCAATCCCGAGGCCGGATTGCATTTTGCCATCCGCGCCACTGAACTAGCGCCCGACATGGCAGCCGCGCATTACAACATGGGCTTGGCCTTGATGGCGTTGAAGGAATGGCGCCCGGCCCGCGCCGCTTTTGAACACGCCATCGACCTTGACCCGGAACTGGCCGCTGGTCATTACGAGCTTGGCCGAATTTGTCATGAAGAAATGAATTTGGAGGCTGCCGAACGGCATTATCTGGATGCCTTGGAAATCGATCCTGCGATGATTGAGGCGATGACGAACCTAGGCAATGTTTTACGGGCTTCATACCGATTGGAAGAAGCCGTGGAATGCTATCAAAAAGCCTTGGAAGGCGGCCGTGATATTGCCGCCATTCACACCAATCTTGGTGTCGCCTTGCAGGAACAGGGCGACTTCGACGGCGCGCTAGAGGCTTACGATGCGGCGTTGGCGCATGACCCGGATGATGCAGAGACACACCGCAACCGGGCGCAAGCATTACTGCAGTTGGGTCGTTTTGATGAAGGTTGGTCGGAATTTGAGTGGCGTTGGCAAACCAAACATTTTGCTGCCATTCGGCGAAATTGGAAGAAACCGCAATGGCAGGGGGCACCGCTCGGCGAAGGCACATTACTGGTCCATGCGGAACAAGGGTTTGGCGATTGTATCCAGTTTGCCCGGTATTTGCCGATGGCCGCCGAACGGGTGCAGCGGCTTGTGGTTGAATGTCCTGCACCGTTGGCCGGCCTGATGTCGCGTATCGACGGTGTTGATGATGTGATTGCCGCCGGTGGGCCGCTTCCCTGTTATCAATCTCAAATTCCGATGATGAGCCTTCCCGGTGTTTTCGATACCAATTTGGACAATATGCCCGCAGGCGGTCCCTATCTTTCCATTGCCGAGGCGACGGCGTCAAAATGGTCGACGCGAACCGGGCGCGGCGATGGGCTGAAGGTTGGTGTTGTGTGGAAGGGTAGCCACAATCATCAACGCAATAAGTGGCGTTCGCCCGGCCTCAAAGCCATGCGGTCGCTGATCGGCGTACCTGGAGTTTCGCTGGTGTCGCTGCAAAAGGATGACGAAACCATCGATCTCAAGGCCGCCCATGCTTTCGATCAAATGATCCGACTTGGTCAGGAATTTCGAAATTTCACCGATACCGCCGCGGCCATCCAAAATCTGGATTTGGTTATCGCGCCGGATACCGCTGTCGCTCATCTTGCCGGCGCTTTGGGCCGCCCGGTCTGGCTGATGCTTCCCCATGTCAGCGAATGGCGCTGGATGACGGAACGCAATGACAGCCCCTGGTATCCAAGCATGCGGATATTCCGCCAAACGTCGCGCGGGGACTGGAAGGATGTCATCGAGGCGATGCGGGAAGATTTGGCCAATTGGGCGGCCAATTGAAGAATTTGGCTTACGCCGGCACCAGTACCATACCTTCCATCAACCGGCGCTGAGTCCGGTAGCTGCGGGTCAGCAACGTCGTCCATTCACCGTCTTCGCGGATCACTTCGGCGCCCACCGACAACACGCCTGACGGGTTGCCGATGCGTACGTCGCTGGCGTTTTTCGTGGCCAGGGAATGGGGCAGGGTACCTTCGATCTTGCAGGCTGCGGCCAAGCACATGGCGCTGGTCAGCGGTGAGGCGCGGTGTGCGTCGCCGCCTGAGATGACGCGCACGGTTAAATCTTGGGTGTCGGGCGCAATGATCTCGTCGTTCAAGGCGGTGAATTCAATAGGCGCGGCAACAACGGCGATGCGCGGGCTGGCGAAGCCCACGTCTTCGGCCCGGTTAGCAAGACCCATGCGAATGGCGCCGGCCCGCCGGATAGCTTCGAGGCGTGTCTTCAGCGCCTTATCGGCATCGATGGCTTCCGGGCGCTCGGTTGCCGTCATGTCCAAGGCTTCGGCGGCGACATAGACCATCGGTGTCGCGGCATCGACCAGGGAAACCGTATAAGTGCCGTGGTCATCGACTTCCATGTCTTCAAGGACATGGGCGCTCGGCAGCAACTTGCCGGTGCCGGCGCCGCCGGGGTTGAGATAATCCAGTTGCAGCTTGGCCCCGGTGCCGGCGACACCTTGGAGTTCATAGTCGCCGGTGATTTCCGCGGCACCATCACGGACAGGAATGCGGGCGTGGACTATTTTGTCGGTGTTTGTGTTGTAGAGGCGGATCAAAGATTCCCCGTCCTCGACTTTAATCAGTCCTTCATCAATGGCGAAGGGGCCGATGGCGGAAGACAAATTGCCGCAATTGGCACTGTAATCGACTTCCGCGCGGTCGGCGGCGACTTGTCCGAAGGTATACTCAACATCGGCATCGTCGCGCGTTGAGCGGTCCACAATCATGACTTTATTCAATGACGATATTCCGCCGCCCATGCCGTTCAACTGGCGCCGGTAGGGATCGGGGGCGCCGATGACGTCCAGGAATAGTCGGTCGCGGGCATCTTGATCTTTGGGGAGATCGCGTTCGTGGAAGAACACGCCTTTCGACGTGCCGCCGCGAATAAAGACCGCTGGAATACGTTGTTGGTTCATGATTCAAAGATGCCTTGTCTCGCAACCGAAGGCAATTGGGCTTATAATGCAAGCGTGATAATCGGAGACCGGCCATGAAATTAGATGATGCACAACTGAAACAGTTTCGCGACGACGGGTATGTGATTTTGCCGGAATTGTTTTCGGCGGACGAAGTTGCAGTTCTAAAAGGTGAAATCCCGGATATCTTCGCCCAACGCCGCGACGAAAATTTCCGGGAAAAGGATGGCGATACGGTCCGTACGGCCTTCGCCACGCACAACTACAATGATGTCTACGCGCGATTTGTCCGCCATCCGCGTATTTTGGCGCCTGCCGAACAGATGCTCGATGGTCAGGTTTATGTCCATCAATTCAAACTGAATGCCAAAGCCGCGTTTAATGGTGACGTCTGGCAGTGGCATCAGGATTACGGCACTTGGAAACGCGACGACGACATGCCGACATCGAATGCCATGAACTTGGCCGTCTACTTAGACGACGTGAACGAATTCAATGGTCCGCTTTATTTGATCCCCAAAAGCCACAAGCGCGGTGTGTTGGAAGCCAAACATGATCTCTCGACCACGAGTTATCCCTTGTGGACGTTGGACGAAGGGTTAATCCGCGAGATGGTTGAAGACGGCGGTATTGTGGCGCCGAAGGGGAAGGCCGGCACCGGGTTCTTCTTCGATAGCTGCTTGGTCCATGCCTCACCGCCGAACATTTCCCCCTGGGACCGGTTGATCGTCTATATCAGTTATAACAACGTCGAAAACGCCATCCGCGAATTCAACCGGGCCGAATGGATTGCCCATCGGGATTTCACGCCGCTCAAGGTTGAACCCGATGATTGTCTATTGGCCCGATCTAGCGCCGCGGCGGAATAAGGTTGGGGTGGCGCTAGATATTCCATCAGCCCCGTAAGCATTCATGATCGCCTTCTCCGTTCCCGTATTTATTTGCTGATCACGCCGGGTCCCGGCGTTCTATCAACGGCGGATGTCGTCGCGTTGACCTTGCTGTCTTATATGCCTGCCTAGACGCCCACTAAACCCCCATTTCCCAAGTGAACTCGAT
>JABJBP010000082.1 GCA_018665815.1 Rhodospirillaceae bacterium | reverse complement strand
TCCATTAACGCCGAGTACGGCGGTTGAGGCCTAGAATTACGGTGAGAGTTTACTTATTAACTCACCCCTAGAGAATTGGGTCACGTCCCCGTTATTCTCCATTACACTCTCACGTTTAATGATTTACATGTAACGTGATACGTTATATAATTCTCCATGATCAACACCTACAAAAACGCCAAAACGCGGAAGGTGCATGAAACAGGTGAACCCAAGGGTTCCAAGGGTCTTGATGGCGAACGCGCGGCCAGAGTTTTGGATATTCTGGACGCCGCCGATGGTCTCAACGCCTTGCCGGTTTTGGCGAGTTACCGGGTTCACAAATTGAAGGGCGACCGCGATGGGCAATGGTCGATCACCGTCAACCTGCCCTGGACCGTCTGCTTTATGCCGACCGATCAGGGTTGGGATGACGTCGAAATAACCGATTATCACAAAGGATGAACATCATGCGTATCCCCACACACCCCGGCGCGATCCTCCGCGACGAGTTGGACGCCCGTGACATGAGCGTCAACGCGCTGGCCCTGGCACTTCGGGTTTCCGCGTCGCGGATGGATCAGATCGTCAAGCAGCGCCGCGCCGTATCCCCGGATACCGCCTTGCGCTTGGCCGCCTATTTCGGCGGTGAAGCGGCGTTTTGGCTGAACCTGCAGCAGGCGCATGACCTGGGTAAGGTTGAAGCGGAAGCAGGCCCGGCGATCCGGGCCGAAGTGATGCCGCATGCGGTGGCGGGGTAAGTTCACACTAGTTCCGGCGTCACCACACCTCAAACCCCCAAACCATCCGGCCTCTTAGCCAGCGGCCCACCCGCCGTCGCCGCGCGCAAGGTCTTACAATTCGTCACGCTGCGCAGCCATTCGTAATAGAGCGAGCGCACAGAGGTGATCAGGGCGCCGGCGTCAGCCATGCGCGACAGGCCGAATTCGGCGCCGCCGGGTGCGGTGGCGACGGCGTCTTTCAGGACGGCGGCCCGGTAGCCGTTCCCCATGAGGCCGAGCGCCGAATGGGCAACGCAGACGTCGGTTTCCATGCCCATTAAGATGACCGTCTTGCGCCCGGTGGCATCCAAATCGGCCAGGATTTCCGGGTTATCAGTGAGATTGAAGGCGTCCTTGTCATGGACCCGTTGGCCGTTGGGCAAGGCGTTAAGAATGGTCTGGTTGAGATTGCCGCGGGTGTCCACGTCTTCGGCCATGGCGACAATGGGCACGCCCAGGTGCCGGGCGAGATCGATAATCCACGCAACTTTGGCCACCAATGCCTCGGATACGGCGCGGTCATGTCTGTCTAAGAAACAGTCCTGGATATCAATGAGGACCAGGACGCTGTCATCGACATCGATGAGCGCGTTTTTTATGCCGGTGTTGTTGATCATCTTTGTTTCAACACGGCGTCACCACAGCCTCACCCCAACCTCACCCGAACCTCACCCGAACCTCACCCTGGCGCCACCGGCAAGGTGAAATGAAACCGCGCACCCTCGCCCGTCGCGCTCTCAAACCATATCCTGCCGCCGTTCATCTCGACCATTTCCTTACAAAGCGGCAATCCTAAGCCGGTGCCGTGCTCGCCGGCGGTGCCGGACGTTGACGTCTTTTGATCGAGGGCGAAGATTTTGTCGGTGCGATCGGGCTCAATGCCGATGCCGGTGTCCCTGACGGTGATTTGAACCATGGTGTCCTTGGCGCCAGCTTGGGTGGCGGCTGATATCTCAACCCGGCCGCCCGTGGGCGTGAATTTCAGGGCGTTGGATATGAGATTGCGGATCACGGTTTGGATCATATCCGGATCAGCGAACGCCGCGTCGTTTTCGATCCGGTTGGTCACTGTGATGTCTTTATCCTGGGCCATGGGGCCCAAAATGGTGATGCTTTCCTGCGTCAGGTCGCGCAATGAAATGATCTTCGGCTCAAGCTTCATACCTTCGATCTGTAAGCGGGACCAATCGAGGAGATTGCGTAAGAGTTCAAAGACACTTTCGCCGCTTTTGTTCACTTTTTCGGCGTAATCGACGAGCTTTTCCTTACTGAATTTCTCCGAATGCTTGGACATCATCTGGGTCCCCATCAACAATGAGTTGAAGGGATCAATCAGGTCGTGAGAAACGATGGAAAACAGCTTGTCCTTGACCTCGGATTGATACTTGAGCTGTTCGTTGAGCATTGCTTCTTGCTCGGCCAACGCCGACATCTCAAAGGCTTTCTGTTCGAGGCGCGCGTAGAACAAATTGACCGTGTAGAGCACGATCAACAGGGTCAGTGCGATGACGCCGAAACCGACGGCCAGATTGGAGATCAAAGTCTGGCGGATGCCGGCGAGCGCGCTGGATTCCTGCTGTTCGACAATCACCCGCCAATTCAGCTCGGGGATGATGCGGGTGCTGACCAGCATGTTTTCGCCGGCCCGGTCATATTCGAAAAACCCGTGATCGCTGGCCACCAGGGCCTTGGCGATGGTTGAGATATGGCGGGCGGTGAGGATGTTGGCTTCAGTGATGGAACTGCCCTCGGAACGCACCATGATCTTGCCCGTCGCATCGACGAAATAGACGTGGCGCGCGAAGTGCGTTTTGTAGCGCTCGACCACCTTGCCCAAGGCATTGAACGCAATGCCGACCCCGGTGGTGGCCAGGTAATTGCCGGCGTAATAGAAAACCTTGTGATTGATAAAGACCGTGAGCGCGTTGTTTTCGGCGGCGTTCAAATCAACGTTGAGCTCGTGCGTCGCTTGCATGTCGCGGACACGGAAATACCACGCATCGGCCGGATCATTTTCATCAATGACCTGGGTGATGCCTTTGTAGTGGTAGTAATTCCGGGTTTTCTCAGAGACCAGAAAACTGGTGAACATGCCATATTTCTTGCGGATTTCGTCCAGGTAGCGCGTCATCTTGTCGGGGTTCTGCTCACCATCCAAAAGCAAATCCCGGACGAACGTATCGTCTGCCATCATTGATGAGACGAACACTGGGCGCAGCAGATCGCGTTGGATTTCCGAATAAATATTGTCGCTGGTCAGCGGCAGTTCATTGCCGATCAGCGCGTCCCGCAAATTAGCCTTCGAGACCTGATAGCTGAGCAGGCTGGTGGTCACGAATCCGGCGACCAATATGAGGGCGATGATCGCCATAAATAGCCGCGAACAGAGGATGCATTGCGCCATTCGGCCATGGGTTGCCAGCTTACTACGGGGAATATTGGCTTTCACGCAGCACTCTAACGCCAGACCTCGGTAATTCCAATCGATGGTTCATTTGCCGGCAAAGCGAGTGGCGGGAGGGAGGATGATTACTCCCTTCCCGCCCCTTTCTGTGCGTTCCCGGGGCATCACCTGACGGTTTTCTCGATCTCCTCCAGTCTGGCGGTGACCATTTTGGTCCGCTCAGCGCCTTTCAGTTCGTCGCTATCATGCAGCACATCGATCACCGCGCGGGCGACATCGCGGCGGCGTTTGACCTCATCTTCCAGGGTTTCCGCCGCCGGGACTTCCAACACGTGGCCCGAACAATAGCTGTTCGGCGTGGCATTCACTGATTTCAACCATTCACGGATGGCTTCCGGGGCCGCATCCTTGTTGCCGCCGTTGACGGCCTCGCGGAGCAGCTTGCGGAACAGATAGACCCCGCCGTCGGCCTTCATGGGTCGTTCCAGCGCATGCACGGCGATCGGCCGCTGGGTGATGATCACCTCGTAATCGCCCGGCGCGTACTGGGCGTCCTTGTAACAATCGCGGTCCCGGTGATCCTTGGGGATCGGCGGTTTCTCGCCTTGGCCGTATGTTGCGCGTTCCGGGCGGCGCATGGCGACCTGACCTTCGAGGAAATCGATGGTCTCATAGCCGATCAGGTGTTTCGTACCGACTTCACGCGGATCGATGTTTTTGCCGACCACACGCCAACCGATCATCTTCGAATTCGTGTCATCGACAGACACGGTCCAGCGGATCATATGCAGGCGGCTGAAGTGTTTTTTCTCGGTCCCGTCCTCGAACAGATACGAATGGAAGCTCAAGTTCGGCAGAGCCTGATGGTTGACCCGGATGAAGATCTTCTCGTCATCGACGCGCCTGGATGACGTCCAGGCCATGCCGGTGCCATTGTGGACCGGGAAAAACTGCAGATCGGGGCGAACCAGATAGGGCGCAGCACCAGCCTCGCCAAACGTCGTGCCTTGTTCGTGGCCCGGCACCACGGCCGTGGTGTGCAGCGGGATGTGGTGGTACTGGTCGGCGGCGTTGTCTTGGACCTGCAGCCAGTTGCAGTGCTGGAAATTACTGAACGGCACCAGCTCGTCGTCGGGATGGACGGAAAAATCGGACTCCCATTCCGGAAACGGCGGCGCTTCCTCGGCCGGGCCCATATAGGCAAACACCAGACCGTGGCGCTCAAAAGCCTTGTAGGCACCCTGGCAGACGGATTTCCGGAACTTCTCGGCCTCTTCCTCCTCGCCGGTCGGCGCCGGCACCTCCAAACACGTCCCGTCGACGTCATAAACCCAGCCGTGGTAGGAGCACATGATGCCCTTTTCCTGGATCATCCCGTATTCCAAGGACGCGCCGCGGTGGCAGCAATGCGCGTGCAGCACGCCGACCTCGCCGCTTTTGTCGCGAAACGCGACCAATTCCTCGCCCAAAAACACCAGATAGTGCGGCGTGTCGGTCAATTCCTCGGACATGCAGATGGGATGCCAGAAGCGGCGCATGTATTCGCCCATGGGCGTGTCGGCATCGGTCTCGGTCAATAACGGATCATGCGCCGGCACGTGGTTTTTTTCATATCCACTGTAGGGTTTGACCAAATTCTTGGCGCCTGGCGCGTCTTCCGGCCGATGTTCGACTTTCTTATCCATGCTCAATCTCCTGTTGTGCTTCCCGGACGGCCCGCGTCGCCGGCCAAGGGCTTCAAAGTTAATTCCGCACTAAAATAGTGGGCTTTTAACCATATTTTATTTATGGTTTTTAAGTCATGGCATAAGGCCAAATTCCATGCCAATACGAAATTCGAATGAAAGGCATTGGGAAATGGGAAGCCCGCATTAGATAGCCGGCATCGCGGCCCGATGGGAAACTGGAATCATTGATTCAAATAACTCGCGTACCACATTGAAAATACGTCCTTATCGGCGAATTGAATTTGACCTTCCCAACACGTTATTGTCAGCCAAGCACAAGCGTGTACCCATGCCTCTTTGCATGAAAATTTGCCGATAATATTCCAGATAACAGGTTTTCATAAACGAAAAGCCCCCTAATCTGGACCAGAGATTGGGGGGGGTTAGGCGCAAACGGATCATTCTGATGGATACGACAGCACGCGATCTCAACCCGGTCAGGCGACGTAAAATGGAACCTGGAGAGTACGAGAAATGGCTGGATACGGTATCTTGACGCTAGATTTCAGCTATTCCAATGGAAGGTTCACAACATAAAAGCGCGCCACACATTGTGCCTATCCCCATCTGTGAGAAGCCCGCATCGGAAAATTACCGAACATCCCCATGCACTTGCCAAATTGAACCGCCAAAGAGAATATTCTAGTTCTGAATTTCGAAATCCGTTCGTTGCACCCCGCGATCAAAAGCCTTGATCAACAATGGACTAGAGGAAACGGGGCCGCCTGCGGCAATCAAATGTATCCCGGGCTCGAATTGCTTGCGAATAACAATGTTGTCCTGGGAAGATTGGCCATTCACGAAAACTTCATCACTGGTCCTCGTCCACCCGTCGAATACTGAATTGTCATTTCCATCGTTGATAAACCGAAAAGCCACGACGGGACTTATGACGTGAAGCTTGATCGGAATTTTCCGGTGCCTTTCTATTTTGACCAAATAGGCACCCTTCAGGTCGATAACGCCCAGCGTTTCGAAGTACGGTCTATCAACATACAAAGTTGTGTGTTATTTGTAAGCGACGATTTCGATTAATTTATTTGGCGGAAGTGCTTTCCGAACTAATGGTAAAAGTTGATTTTTCAATTCAGCCACTTGCGGGATCGACGGAATATTGTAGTGCCGGGTTAGAACGCCAGCGACAAACGAAATTGCCATGAGAACAATTGCCGCCGTCAAATTAATATTCTTTGCCATCGTCATACAATTCATTGCTTGTTAATCGAGAAAATTCCAAATGACAGCGTTATGCGCCATTTAACCGGCGATGTTTACCGACCGTCATCCAACGTCACGCATCGGCGTTCTTACTGTTATGTTTCAGCCTCGCCGCGAGCCCTCGGAATATATCAAATTGGCCCCATTTAGAAATACCGGAAACTATCCATTTGTTCCGTTCGCCGAGCTATTCCAGCGAAAAAAGCCACAGAATAATTATCGGCGAATTCCGGCGCACGCGCGCCATCCCTTACGACGCGGGCATGATCCAATTTCCCGCCACCTGAGCGCCCTTTGGGCAATTGCCTAATTTTTAGGCACCGGCAATGCTGCGCACCTGGTATCATTGATTCAAAAAATGTCCACAGCCTGTTGAAAACAAACGTTTTTTCGGATTTGTCATTTCTGGCACGATCCCTGCTGTAATACGGGCGTATATCGTCGTCGTTGGGCGGTCAATTTGGGCTGGGAAAATTGCACATATGAAAAAAATCGAAGCCATTATCAAACCCTTCAAGCTCGACGAAGTGAAGGAAGCGCTGCACGAGGTTGGACTGCAGGGTATCACCGTCTTGGAAGCCAAGGGCTTCGGTCGCCAAAAAGGCCACACGGAATTGTATCGGGGCGCCGAGTACGTCGTTGATTTCCTGCCCAAGGTGAAGATCGAATTGGTCGTCGAGGACGAAATGCTGGAACGCGCCGTCGAGGCAATCCAGACCGCCGCCCATACGGGGCGCATCGGCGACGGCAAGATATTCATTGTCCCCGTCGAGGACGCCATCCGGGTCCGCACCGGCGAGCGCGGCGGCGACGCCATATAGATTCTAGAAATTCGCCGCGTTTCCCCGGATCGGGGCCGGTGTTTGGCTACAACCACGAACTTAAGTATCAAACTCACTACTCAAGCCAAAAAAGGGAACCCTGAATTATGTCACTCAATTGTAAGACACCCGCCGACGTTTTGAAGGTCTTGAAGGACGACGACATTCCGTTCGTCGACTTGCGTTTCACCGACCCGCGCGGCAAATGGCAGCATTTGACCATGTGCACGGAATTCGTCGATGAAGACAGCTTCGTCGACGGCATCATGTTCGACGGCTCATCGATCGCCGGCTGGAAAGCCATCAATGAAAGCGATATGTCGCTTATTCCCGATGCCTCGACGGCGGTCATGGATCCGTTCGCCGCCCAACCTTCATTGATCATGTGCTGTGATATCTTGGAGCCCACCACCGGCCAGCCTTATGAGCGCGACCCGCGCTCGGTGGCGAAGAAGGCCGAAGCGTATCTGGGCTCGACCGGCATCGGCGACACCGCGTATTTCGGTGCCGAGCCGGAATTTTTCGTCTTCGACGACGTGCGCTACGACGTACAGATGAACGCGTCGTTCTACGAGATCGATTCCGAGGAAGGCCCCTGGGTGACGGGCAAGATGTTCGAGGAAGGCAACACAGGCCACCGGCCGGGCATCAAGGGCGGCTATTTCCCGGTGCCGCCGATTGATAGCGCGCATGATCTGCGCGCCGAGATGGTCACCGTCATGCAGCAGATGGGCCTCAGCATGGATAAGCACCACCACGAGGTGGCGCCTTCCCAGCATGAGCTCGGCATGACGTTTTCGACCTTGGTGCACTCCGCCGACAACGTGCAGATCTATAAGTACTGCACCCAGATGACCGCCCACACTTACGGCAAAACGGCGACGTTTATGCCGAAACCCGTGGCCGGCGACAACGGATCGGGCATGCATACCCACCAGTCGATCTGGAAAGACGGCAAACCAACCTTCGCGGGCTCGGGATATGCGGACTTGTCCGAGACCTGCCTCCACTACATCGGCGGCATCATCAAGCACGCCAAGGCCTTGAATGCCTTCACCAACCCATCGACCAACTCCTACAAGCGGTTGATCCCGGGTTTTGAGGCGCCGGTGCTGTTGGCCTATTCGGCCCGCAATCGCTCAGCCAGCTGCCGTATCCCGTTTGCCAACTCGCCGGCCGGCAAGCGTGTTGAGGTGCGCTTCCCCGACGCCATGGCCAACCCGTATCTGGCCTTCTCGGCGATGATGATGGCCGGCCTTGACGGCATCCAGAACAAGATCAATCCAGGCGACGCCATGGATAAGGACTTGTACGATCTGCCGCCGGAAGAACTGGCCGACGTGCCGACGGTCTGCGGCTCTATGCGTGAAGCCATGGATAGCTTGGAGACCGACCGTGATTTCCTGAAAAAAGGCGACGTCTTCACCGACGATCAGATCGACGCCTACGCGGAACTCAAGTGGGAAGAGATCTACAACTTCGAGCACGCACCGCATCCGGTCGAGTTCAAGATGTACTATTCGTCGTAAATCCGACGCATTGCGACAAACGGAAGGCCGACCCGGGTTCCGGGGCGGCCTTTTGTTGTTTGGGAGCTCTCAGCGAGACCAACGACCGCTTCAAAATCAGCAGCGGACCCTCATTTTCCGTGCCGGGCAGGGCTGCAATTGACCATGTGGAGAAATTGCCCCTCCCCCTTTCAGCTTGCTACGATATAGAGAAACCATTGTTCATGCATTTCTGAGCTAGTGCATTTCGCTTTAATCCGAGCCGGTTTATGGAGAAACCTGAGGAATTTTAATTCATGCACATAGAAAAAAGTGACCTCGAGTGGGCGGCGTCGCAGGGCATGATCGACGGGCAACAGGCTGAAACCCTATGGCTAGCTCTATCCGAGAAGACCGCTGACCGTCCCCGATTCAGCCTTGTTTACATTCTGTACTTTTTTGGTGCATTAGTGGTCATAGGGGCCATGGGTTGGTTCATGACCGCCGCTTGGGAAGCTTTCGGCGGTGGCGGGATTTTCGTCATATCGGCCCTCTATGGAGCTGCTTTTGTCGGGGCGGGCTCCAGGTTGTGGAGCCGGAACGGGCTCAAAGTTCCAGGCGGCCTTTTGGTAACCATCGGTATATGCATGACGCCACTTGCTGTTTACGGACTGCAACGCTGGCTCGGCATTTGGGCCTTTGATGATCCGGGGGAATACAAGTCATTTCACCGCTGGATCAAAGGCGGCTGGTTAATCATGGAAATAGCGACAATCGGCGCCGGATTTTTAGCTTTGCGATTTTTCAAATTCCCTTTCCTCACCGCGCCAATCGCTTTTGCGTTGTGGTACATGTCCATGGATCTGACGCCGATCATTTTCGAGAGCACTGGTTTCTCTTGGCATGAACGTAAATTGGTCTCCTTGTGGTTTGGTGTCGTGATGATTGCCGGGAGCTATATTTTCGATCACCGAACCAAGGAGGATTATACATTTTGGGGCTATCTTTTCGGGGCCATCGCTTTTTGGGGTGGTTTGACGCTGATGAAAAGCGATAGCGAATTCTCCAAGTTTCTTTACTTTTTGACGAACGTTTCGCTCATGGGGCTGTCGGTATTTCTACAAAGAAAGATCTTTGTCATTTTCGGCGCCATCGGTTCGTTTGGATATATTGGATACCTTGCGTTCGAGGTTTTCACGGATTCAATATTTTTTCCATTCATCCTAACCATTGTCGGGACAATGATTCTAACTTGCGGAATTCTGTTGCATCGTCACGGAAAGAAAATCGAACAACGTTTCATTTCCGCAATGCCCGAATGGATGAAAGAACTGCGTCCACACGTTAGAAATATCCCATAGTTATTGGTTCCCTAGTTCGCACCTGGGGAACAATAACCGGTGCTTAGCGCCATGGGCTCAGTAACCGGCGCTTAGCGCCGGGGCGGCAATTTGACCTTGAAGGTGTGCTTGCCGTTACCGTGGAGACCTTGTCGTGGGCGCGCACCGTAACTTCGCGCACCCCCACCGGCACCTGGACTTAGCTCAGCGAGCGGGTAAAGGGCTGTTCGTTGACGTGCGGATGATAGAGCACCCGGGTGCCGAGAACCTTGCCGCCCGGACCCAACACCTCAAACTTGTCAGCGTAGTGATCCCAGCCCGTGTCACCGTGTTTGAGCGTCGCCGAGAACGCATAGGTACCGTCGGGGTTGGCCGTCACCGTGGCGTCGATCACCGCGACGCCGTCCGCCGTCGCCGCGCCGTTTGCCATAAACGTTGCCAGGATTAATCCGACCAGAAACTTTCTCATTCGTTCGTCCCTCTTGATTTGCGGCACCGCATTTCACCGTCTGTCGACGCAACGCGCGCGTCCTGCTGCAATACCAACTGATCCAAAACTGTAGGCGAACACAATCGGCGAACACTCAGTTATTACAGCGGAATCCAAGGTGCGCAAAAGCCCTTGTAAATTCAACCCTTTGGCACCCGAAATTAATTATGTTGTGTGTTTGTTCTGTATATGTATTATTTACGTTCTTAACAATCAAATCATCAAACGGCGGAGGAAATTCCATGCATACTTTTCAAATCTGGCGTGATCTGGCGGCACTTTCGGCGATGGCGATGGCCGGTTACGCATTTCTTCTGGTCACTTGAAGGCCCGTCTCGACCCCCAATGGCAGAGCGCTGGAGATTGAGGCATGGAGGCTGAGCGTGGCGTGGCATTTCTCACCGGTTCTAGACCTTGCGGCCGCTCGCCAACGCGGCTTCGCCACGAGGTGTAACGGTATGACGCTGTTTTTCGTTCAATGGTCGGGAACCAGACGTTTGTTGCCGTTCTCATCCAGGGCGACGAAGGTGAAGTTGCCTTCGGTCACCTTGATCCGCACATCCGCCTGATGGCGCCTGAGCGTCCAGGCCTGAACGCGGATCGTCACCGAGGTCCGGCCAGTGCGCAAAATCTTGGTGTAACAGCACACCACATCGCCGACATGCACCGGTTTGTGAAAGGTGAACCCGTCAACCGCCACTGTGGCGACGCGGCCGCCGGCCCGGCTGCCTGCCGCGATTCCACCGGCGATATCCATCTGGCCCATCAGCCAGCCGCCGAAAATATCGCCCGAAGGATTGGTGTCGGCGGGCATCGCCAGGGTCCTGAGCGCCAATTCGCCAATCGGTTCTTCCTCGGTGGCCGGGAGGCCTTGAGTTTCGGACATGAAAATACTCCGTTTTCCACAATATATGGTAATTTATGTTAATAGATACCACAGTATGATGCTTGCGGGCACCTATGTCAGACGACTAGGATGCACCATAATTTGGGCCGACGTAAGAGCCGGGAACTTTGATGCAAACTGATCTATTCCAAGAGGGCAAGAAGCCCAGCGTGAAGACACCCGAACCGAAAGCCGCAGTCAAGAATACGGCGCCCGCCGATCCAAAATCGGCGAAAGCGGCGACGAACGGCAAAGCAAAGAATAAAGCCCGACCGGCTAAGGCCGACACATCAGGCTATTCAGCTAAGGATATCGAGGTCCTGGAAGGCTTGGAGCCGGTGCGTCGGCGCCCGGGGATGTACATCGGCGGCACCGATGAGCGCGCGCTGCATCATCTGGCTGCGGAAATCCTGGATAATTCCATGGACGAGGCCGTTGCCGGCCACGCCAGCCATATCGATATTGAGCTTCGATCCGACAATACCGTCGTCATTTCCGACAACGGCCGCGGCATTCCCGTCGACCCACATCCGAAATTCAAAGATCAATCGGCGCTTGAAGTGATCATGACGACGCTGCATTCGGGCGGCAAATTTTCCGGCGAAGCTTATGAGACGTCGGGCGGGTTACACGGTGTCGGTCTTTCGGTCGTCAATGCGCTATCCGATTTGCTTACCGTCGAGGTCGCACGCGACCAACGGCTTTGGAGCCAAACCTACCGGCGCGGCGTTCCCGATGGCCCGCTTGAAGACATGGGCACCATCCGCAATCGCCGCGGCACGGTGATTTCGTTCCATCCCGACGCCAAGATTTTCGGCGCCCGCTTGGTATTCAAACCGGCGATGCTGTACCGCATGGCACGCTCCAAAGCCTATCTGTTCCGCGGCGTCGAAATTCGCTGGCAATGCGATAACAAGCTGTTGGCGATGGATTCAGAGACGCCGGAAAAAGCCACCCTGCACTTCCCGGGCGGGCTATCGGATTATCTGGTCAGCGCCTTGGGCACGCGCAAATCGGTGACCACGCAGCCATTTGCCGGCGACGCCAAAATGAACGGCGGTTCGGGCAAGGCCGAATGGGCGGTCGCCTGGCCCATCGATGAAGACCCGTTTTTTAATTCCTACTGCAACACCGTGCCCACCCCGCAGGGCGGCACCCATGAATTGGGCCTCCGCGGTGCGCTGACCAAAGGGCTTCGGGCCTATGGCGAATTGATCGGCAACAAGCAGGCGGCGAAGCTGACCGCCGACGACGTGGTCGGCGGCGCGTGTGCGATGTTGTCCGTATTCATCACCGACCCGCAATTCCAGGGCCAGACCAAGGACAAGCTGTCGACGATTGAAGCCCAGCGGTTGGTTGAAAACTCCGTCCGCGATCATTTCGATCACTGGCTATCGGGCGCGCCCGATGCCGCCAAGATATTGCTTGAGCACGCCATTGAGCGTGCCGAGGTCCGGCTCAAGAAACGCGCCCAAAAACAAACCAAACGCCAGTCAGCGACCCGCAAACTGCGCCTGCCCGGCAAATTGTCGGACTGCACGCGCAATACATCCGGCGGCACAGAGCTGTTTATCGTCGAGGGCGATTCTGCCGGCGGCTCCGCGAAACAGGCCAGAAACCGCGAAACCCAGGCCGTGCTGCCGTTGCGCGGCAAGATTCTCAACGTCGCCAGCGCAACGGTTGAGAAAATGCATGCCAATCAGGAGCTCTCCGATCTGATCGAAGCCTTGGGCTGCGGGCTCGGCGACGCCTTCATGGAAGATGATCTGCGCTACGAAAAAATCATAATCATGACCGACGCCGACGTCGACGGCGCGCATATCTCATCGCTGTTGATGACCTTCTTCTTTCAAGAAATGCCAGGCTTGGTCGACAGCGGCCATCTTTACCTGGCGTTGCCGCCACTTTACCGCATCGCCCAGGGCGGCAAATCCATGTATGCCCGCGATGACGCCCACAAGGATGAATTGATGGCGAAGGAATTTACCGGCCGCGCCAAGGTTGAAATCAGCCGCTTCAAAGGCCTGGGCGAAATGCCCTCACGCCAGCTCAAGGAAACCACCATGGATCCGGCAAAGCGGACATTGCTCCGCGTCACCATCCCGTCGGGCCACAATGACGAGGAAATCCTGGAAGCCAAGGACACGGCGCGCCTCGTCGACAGCCTGATGGGCAAGCATCCGGAAAAGCGTTTCAAGTTTATTCAGGAAAACGCGCAATTGGTCGATGACATCGACGTTTAGGCCACATCAACATATAGGCCTGACTGAGCTTCCAGAGAAATAAACTTAGAGCCCCTCGCCTTCATCGACGCCCAGCATGATGTTCATGTTCTGCACGGCTTGGCCCGATGCGCCCTTGCCCAGATTGTCAATCAACGCCATGACCACGGCCTGTTCATGGTCTTCGTTGGCAAACACATGCAGGCGCAATTCGTTGGTGCCGTTCAGGGTTTCGGGCTCCAATCTGGCCATCGCGGCGGTTTCCGCCAGCGGCGCGACAGTTACGAATCTCGCGCCGTTGTAATGCGCACTGAGCGCGCCATGAATATCCGCCGCCGTCGGCCGGCCGGCAATGGACCACAGCGCCAGCGGCACCTGGACGATCATGCCTTGGTGATAGTGACCCACGCTGGGCACGAATAAGGGTGCGTGGGCGAGGCCGCTCCATTGGGTAATTTCCGGCACGTGTTTGTGGCGGAGGTTCAATCCATAAGCGAAGAACGGTGTCTCGGCATCGTCACCGCCGTCTTGATCCTCGAACGCCGCGATCAATTGCTTGCCGCCGCCGGAATAGCCGGACACGGCGTTGATCGTAACTGCGCCGTCGGCGGGCAGCACGCCGGCCCCGACCAGCGGATGCAAAATGGCGACCGACGAAATCGCATAGCAGCCTGGATTGGTCACCCGCGTGGCGGCGCGAATTTTCTCATACTGGCCCGGCCCATATTCGGGGAAACCATAGGTCCAGCCTTCGCCGATCCGATGCGCGGTACTGGCATCAATCACCTTCACCGCCGGGTTTTCAATCATCCCCACGGCCTCGCGTGCCGCGTCATCGGGCAGGCAGAGAATAGCCAGATCACAGGCATTCAGCATCTCGCCACGCCGCACTCGGTCTTTGCGATGCGCTTCATCAAGCCCAAGCAGATTGATATCGTCACGCTGTTCCAAGCGCGCTTTGATTTGCAGCCCGGTGGTGCCGACATCGCCATCAATGAATACGCTATGCGCCATCGCTCTCATCCATACAGGTTCAGGATGCGGAAAATCACATTCCCTGCGCAATTAATCAACCCGAATGGTACCGGCGGACATGAAAGCCGTGACCTCTTCGCCGCCGCAGTGATAATCTCGGCAACCAAATGACCATCTTCGCTGAAGAAATAATGACGAAATTTACCCCCGCCATGAGCATTACCGATCAGGGTCAGGTGCTTCGTAGGATACGCCCATCGGTCACGGCGTCCGGGATCGGGCTATGACCGTCATCAATTCAGCCCCCAACGCCAATCGCCGCCTGCTCACAACTGCTCTGGCGTTGGCGGTGCTGTTCGGTTTCGGTTTCTGGATCTGTTATCACTACGCTTGGCAATTCACGTTTGTTGAGCCGATCGACGGCGGATTGATCATGGGGCCGGCCTGGCGAATCGCGAACGGCCAAGTGCCGTTTCTTGATTTTAGCACCATACAGGGCCTCAGCGCAGCGCTCAGTGAAGCGCCGTTCCTGGCAATTTTCGGACCGACAATACGGGGCGCGGTCATCCACATATCGGTCATCAACGGCTTCGCCGGTATCCTCGCCTATCTAATTTTGCGCCACGCCCATTTGGCGCAGCTGCCGGCGTTCATCTTCGCGATGCTGACGACGGTTATATTCTATCCGCCTCAGGGCATGGCCTTTGCGGTCCAGCACGGCGCTTTCGGTATGCTTATTGCCCTGCTCGGTGCCTTTTACGGCGAAAGCGACGCGCCAAACCGGCAAAAACAGCGAACGGCGTGGTTTATCGCCGGCTTGGGTCTGGCGTTCGCATTTTTCGGCAAACAAACCCTGGGGTTCATGGCGCCAGGAATTATTCTACTTCTGTTTGCCGGGTCGCGTATCGACCGGTTGGGCAAAACCGCTTTCCTTGTCCTCGGTGGCCTGACGCCATTTCTTTTGTTGTTCTTGGCAGCTGGCGCGGATAACGCCGCGTTTTCACGAATGCTGAACTTTATGGTCTTGATGCCGTGGCAATTCGGTGGCGGCCGCCTCGACGCCGACATCAACGAGGCGCTGCTTGTCTATGAACTGGCACCGTCGCCGAGCATCGTCCTGGCCTTCGGCGGCGCCGTGATCGGTATATTCATTTCCAGGGCCCTGAAACCCGCCGATGATAGTGCCGCGGCGAATAACAAAAGGCGGCGGGCCCGACTTCACATCATCATCGGCGCGGCAATCATGGCCGGCAACGTCAGCTTGTCGCATATACATGGCTGGAACCCTCATATCTTATTGCAATTGATTTTCGTCGCCGCAGGCCTGGTTGCGGCGGGTCTCGCGCAATTGCTTCGCTCAAGCACACCTGCCGATGGCACGCCGGCCGAAAACGCCATGCCGCGTGTCATCGGGCGTGCCTTCGTAATTCTGTTCGTCTTTGTCGCCGCCTTTGATACCTGGTGGATGCATATCAATTTGAACAAACACCGTGGCATCCGGAACCAGCAGGCGGTCTTTGGTGCGCGGTTGAAAATTCCCGACACGGCGTTGTATCCGGCTATCCGTGGCGTCAAGTTCCGGGAAATGAAAATCCGCGAGCCGGTGCCGCGGACCGTCAATCGCGCCGCCGTCTTGGCGAACATTGAACTGAACCGGCGCCAAATCGCCTTCCTGCGCACATTGCCCTACGAAGTCATCGTAACCGGCATCAGCAAACACGTTCAGATATTCGCCGGCAAAGTGCCGACAATTCCAGTTGTCTCTATCCAGCCCGGCGCCAGTAGCCCGTTTCGCGATTCCAAGGCTTATGAGATGCTGATTTCCGATCTGGAACGAAATATCAAGATCTTCAATGTTGGCGGTATCGCGGTTTCAAACGTCCAGCTTCCTTCGGTGGCCACCAAATTCAGCAGCCATCCCGATATCTTCTGCGGTGTCCGAAAATCAGCAGACGTCTATCTTGCGGAACTTTGCCCGCGCGACAAGCTGCCCAAAGGGTTCGGTGAAACCATCGCCCAGATCATCGGATTGGACGGCCCGCTTTATCATTGAACGGTTCAACCGTGTGCCGTATCGGCAAAGCTGGCAACGCCATGGCCCTCTGACCTAAAAAGGCCGGGGACAAAGAAAAAGGCCTGCCGAAATCGGCAGGCCTTTTGCCTATTAAATATCGTTGAGCGATTACCGCTTCGAGAACTGGAAGCTCCGGCGGGCCTTACGGCGGCCGTACTTTTTCCGTTCAACGACACGCGAATCGCGGGTCAGGAAGCCTTCTTTCTTCAGCACCGGGCGAAGTGTCGGCTCATAAAGCGTCAGCGCCTTTGAAATGCCATGACGGACGGCGCCAGCTTGGCCGGACAATCCGCCGCCCTTAACCGTGCAAATGACGTCATATTGGCCTGAGCGGTCCGATACGTCAAAAGGCTGATTGATCAACATCCGCAAAACCGGACGGGCGAAGTAGCGCTCGACCTCACGGCCGTTGACGATGATCGTTCCCGGCCCCGGCTTGATCCAGACCCGCGCCACTGCGTCTTTGCGTTTGCCAGTGGCATAGGACCGGCCATGCTCGTCAATTTTCGGCTCCGGCGGCAAGGACGGGTCGGCGGCGGCCTCAACGGGCTCTTCCGCCGCGACTTCAGGTGCGGCAGCGGCGCCTTCCATGGCGTCCTTCAGATTTTCGAGGGTTACCGTTTCTTCAGCCATGCTTAGGCACTCCTCTTGTTCTTGGTGTTCATGGCCCCGATATCGAGCGCCTCGGGCTGTTGGGCCTCGTGGGGGTGCTCGGCACCGGCGTAGACATGCAATTTGGTCATTTGCTGGCGGCCCAGTTTGTTGCGGCTGATCATCCGCTCAACGGCCTTCTGAACGACACGTTCCGGATGCGCACCTTCAAGAATGGCGCCCGCCGTGCGGCTTTTGATGCCGCCCGGATGTCCGGTGTGCCAATAGTAGGTCTTGTCGGCGCGCTTGTTGCCGGTCAAATGGACCTTTTCGGCATTGATGACGATGATGTTGTCGCCGCAATCAATATGCGGGGTGTAAATAGTCTTGTGCTTGCCGCGCAGCCGCATCGCGATCACCGACGCCATGCGACCGAGCACCAAGCCCTCCGCATCGACGATGTACCACTTACGCTCCACATCGGCGGGACTCGCAGAAAAGGTTCCCATACCGCCCTCTCATTACATTTCAGTTCGGGACGCATTGCCCCAAAGCGCGCGGAGTATGCCAGCATTAATCAGCAAGTCAACGCATGAAATGTGTTATTTTTCTGAGACTTACGTATGCGGTATTATATTACCGTTTAGAAATTTAAACCGTAACTCAACTGGCGCGTGGCGGCACGGAATAGGTGCCAGTGGCATGCGCAACCGGCTCATCATGGCCTTCAGAATGTACTGTCACGTCAACCACCACCAATCGTTTACCGACCTTCAACGCGCGCGCTTCGGCCAACAGGTCGCCGGGGTGCGGGCGGTGTAGGAAATTAATATTGAAACTGGTCGTCACTGCCATTTTGACAACGCCCAGCACGCTAAGGACGACGGCATACATGGCGGCATCGGCAAGCGCCATCATGAACGGGCCAGAGACAGTACCGCCAGAGCGCACCATATTGCCATCAAACGGCAGAACCAATGTCGCCGTACCGTCATCGATGGCCCTGGCATGCATCCCGATATCAGCCGCCCAGGTCAGTTCTTCAGTGATGATGGCGTTAAATTCTGCGACGGTAATGGCCGGCATGCCGTTAGCTCAGTCCTGCCTGCGCAGGCGGAAATCGTAACCTTGGCTGCGGAACCCCTCACCCAGTGCGCCCAGATAATCGCGGTCCGTCGGCGCCAGCGCCAGCGGCGCCAATAGTTCGTTGCCAATGGCTGTCAGCTTGAACGCGGCAAAAGTAAACAGTGTGCTGTCCGGATGACGGACAATGAGGTCGGCATCGACAAAGTCAAAATTCAAACCTTTGGTTGGCGCGTAAAACGTCACGCTCAGATCTTCGCTTTCTTGCAGTAATCCCAAGGCTTGAAGCCGAACGATATCGCGGGCCGTGATACCGAACTCATCAAATTCCGCGCGCGTCCCGATCTTCAACAGATAACCGGTCGGGAATATCAGCCGCCCAGCGCGTTTCCAGGTCTCAAGATCATCGGCACCCATGGTCGCCAAGCCATCCAATGCCTGGACACTGAAGGCGCCCGGTTCGCGGGCTTCGCGGGCCAATATCTGTCCCCACACCTCCTGCATCAACGGATTGCCGATGTCTTGGACATGATCAATGAACCGCGCCATCCAGTCTTCATCGATGGTGTTGGCGGCCTCGCCCTCGGGGTGGAAGCCGGCGGCTTCGAATGCCGCGGCGGCAACGGTTTCAATATTGCGCTGGCGGCGCATTTCAAGCGCCACAAGGCGGTGGTTCAAGCGGTCGCGCTGTGCATGTTCATCGCCAGCCTCATCGCCGGGTTGGTAATCTCCACCAAGCAAGCGCCCCATGGAATCGGCAATCCGTTGCGCCGCTTCCGAGCTGCCGGGTTTCGCGTTGTTCGTGTCACTCATCAGCCATCGCCTGCTAAAATCAACTTATACCACCATTATTTTGCCATTCCGGGGCGAGGGCAAGCATACGCCAAGCGGCCGGCCCGTAAACCGGAAACTCCTTGCCTTGAGCGGCCCAAGAAATCACCATGCCGGAAATCCAAACGGCGGCGAGTTTTTTTGTCATGACTGACACTCCATTGAGCAACGAGCCGGTTCTCCTTAGATCTGACGCGGATTATGTCGCGACACTGACATTGAACCGTGGCGCCAAATTCAATGCCCTGTCGCGGGAACTGATGAGCGCTATCCAGGCGGAAATTGCCGATATCGTTGAAAGCGCCGATGTTCGTGTCGTCATCATCGCCGGCACGGGTAAAGCATTTTGCGCCGGCCATGACTTAGGGGAGATGCGCGCCGACCCCAGTTCTCCTGCCATGGAGGCCCTATTCACCCAGTGCAGCGACATGATGACAAGCCTGACCAAAATTCCGCAGCCGGTGATTGCCAAAGTCCACGGCATGGCCACGGCGGCGGGATGCCAGCTTGTCGCGCAATGCGATCTGGCGGTTACGGTGGAAGACGCGACATTTGCGACGTCTGGAGTCAATGTCGGGCTGTTCTGTTCGACGCCGATGGTCGCCGTAACCCGCAATCTATCCCGCAAGCAGGCGATGGAAATGCTGCTAACGGGCGAGTTCATCGATGCCGAGACGGCGCTGCGCTACGGCCTTGTAAACCGGGTCGTGCCGGCAGTCGAGCTGGACGACGCGGTCAATGATCTAGCGGCGATGATCGTGAACAAATCGCCTATCGCCATCGCGCGCGGCAAGCAATTATTCTACGAACAAATTGATGAGAACTTGGATGCAGCTTACACCCGAGCCACGAAAGTGATTACCGCCAATATGCAAGACGAGGACACCCGCGCCGGCATCGACGCCTTCGCCGAGAAACGCCCGATGCCTGATTGGAAGGGCAAGTGAGCGATACCCCCTTCCCCCTTCATTACGAAGATTCCACCATTCGTGGGATTCTCCGCTCCGTCCATACCATTGCCATGGTCGGCGCCAGCGGCAATTGGGTGCGGCCGTCGAACTTCGCGATGAAATACCTACAAGGCAAAGGTTTCCGGGTCATCCCCGTCAATCCAGGGTCCGCCGGGAAACAGATTCTTGGTGAGACGTGCTACGGCTCAATGTCCGAGATCCCCGACCAAATCGACATGATTGACGTGTTCCGCTCGTCCGAGGCCGCCGCCGGCATCGTCGATGAAGTCATTCCCATCGCCGCCGACAAAGGAATCAAGGTGATCTGGATGCAATTGGGTGTGCGCAATGATGCCGCCGGTGCGCGCGCCGAAGCGGCGGGCCTGACGGTCGTCATGGACCGCTGCCCGAAAATTGAATACGGGCGGCTGTTCGGCGAGCTCAGCTGGTGCGGCGTCAATTCCGGGATCATTTCATCAAAACGCAGAAAGATCGGTTGATGGCTGACGACACAAAAAACGAAGGTCCGGGGAAAAACACCGGACCCTGGGAATACGGGTTCGAGACACGGACCATCCACGCCGGTGCCAGTCCTGATCCGGTCACCGGCGCGCGCTCGACGCCGATTTACCAAACCACGTCCTATGTGTTCGACGATGTCGATCACGCCTCGGATCTCTTTAATCTACAGACCTTCGGATTCATCTATTCGCGCCTCACCAACCCGACGGTGTCGGTTTTGGAGGAACGCATCGCCAATCTGGAGGACGGCCGCGCCGCGGTCTGCGCGGCATCCGGACATGCGGCGCAGTTCCTGGCGTTCTTTTCGCTGTTGAGCCCGGGTGATGAGTTCATTGCGTCTAAAAATCTTTACGGTGGTTCAATCACCCAATTCGGCGTCAGCTTTGAGCGTCTGGGTTGGCATTGCAATTTTGTCGATCCCACCGACCCTGAGAACTTCCGCAAGGCCCTGACGCCGAAATGCAAGGCGATCTTCATCGAAGTCCTGGCCAATCCGGGCGGCGTGATCGTTGATCTGGAAGCCGTCGCCGCCATTGCCAAGGACGCCGGTGTACCGCTGATCGTCGACAATACTTTGGCGACACCTTATCTCTGCCAGCCGTTCCATTGGGGCGCCGATTTGATTGTCCATTCGACGACCAAGTTTTTGTCCGGGCACGGCACGTCAATGGGAGGGGCATTGGTCGAGTCGGGAAAATTCGACTGGTTCCAGGACGGCCGGTTCCCGACCATGACTGAACCAGACCCGGCCTACCACGGCCTGACGTTCGCTGAGACTTTTGGCGATTTCGGCTTCACCATGAAGGCCCGCGCCGTGGGCTTGCGCGATTTCGGACCCTGCATGTCACCGCAAAACGCCTTCTACACGATCACCGGCATGGAAACGCTTCACTTGCGCATGGAGCGCCACATCGCCAACGCCCAGGCGGTTGCTGAATTTCTTGATGACCACGACGCGGTCTCATGGGTGTCCTACGCGGGATTGCCCGATAACCCCTATCACGATCTGGCGAAAAAATATCTGCCGAATGGGGCCGGTTCGGTCTTCACCTGCGGTCTGAAGGGCGGCTATGAGGCCGGCATTAAGCTGGTCGAGAGCGTCAATCTGTTCTCGCATCTCGCCAATGTCGGCGATACGCGATCATTGATTCTGCACCCGGCATCGACCACGCACCGCCAACTCAGCGATGAACAACGCACTGCGGCGGGAGCAGAGAACGACGTTATTCGTCTGTCCATCGGGATCGAGACGGCGGACGACCTGATCCATGATCTGGACAAGGCGCTGGCTGCAACGTGAGCTGAAAGGTTGGAAATGCAGGGCCGCATACGCCGACAGGTTTTCGAGGTTCTGGAATATCATGAGGGCGATGACCGGATAAGCCGGTGCATTGATCTCTTCCTAATCATCTTGATTATATCCAATGTTGTTGCCGTGGTGCTTGAGAGCGTGCCGGAAATCGGCGGTGCTTATGCGCGGCTTTTCGCGATATTCGATACGTTCTCGGTGATCGTCTTCACAATCGAATTCGGGTTGCGGGTGTGGGCCGCGCCGGAAGAACCGGCTGGTCGGTTCGCCGAACCCATCGCCGGTCGAGCGCGCTATATGGCATCGCCCATGGCGTTGATCGATTTTCTGGCGATCGCGCCCTACTATTTGAGTTTTATTATTTCCGTGGACCTGAGATTTCTCCGGGTTTTCCGGATCCTTCGGTTGCTGAAACTGACGCGGTATTCACCGGCCTTGGCGACCGTCGGTGATGTTCTTCACGCGCAGCGCCGCCAATTGCTGGCAGCCATGATGATCATGCTGACGCTCCTGGTCGTCAGCGCTTCAGTTGCCTACCTGCTAGAGCATGCCGCGCAACCGGACGTATTCGGTTCAATCCCTGACGCCATGTGGTGGACCATGGCGACACTGACCACCGTGGGTTTTGGCGATGTCACGCCGGTGACACCGATGGGCAAAGTATTCGGCGGTTTGCTGATGATCATGGGGGTTGGCATGTACGCAATCCCGGCTGGCATCCTGGCGACGGGTTTCGCACGTGAATTCCGCAAGCGCGACTTCACCGTGAGTTGGCGGATGGTGGCCCGGGTCCCGGTTTTCCAAAACCTCGACGCACTGACCATTGCCGAGATCGCCAATAGCCTGCAGCCCCTCGTGGTTCCGCAGAATCAGACCGTATTTCGGCGCGGCGAACATGCGGAATCAATGTTCTTCATCGCCACCGGAGAGATTGAGGTTGATATTCACCCGAAACCAATCCGCCTCGGCCATGGCGAGCATTTCGGTGAAATCGCTCTGGTTAAGAATCGCCCACGGTCCGCCACAGTAACAGCAACAACTGAATGTCAGTTAATGATTTTGGAAGTCGGTGACTTCAAACGGCTGATGGCTGATCACCCGGACTTGGCTACACATATGGAAAAGATTACCAGCCAGCGGCTCGCCGAACTAGAATCCATCGGTCATCCGGTATAAGCGCCGACCGCCCGGAACCCTTTGCGGTTTCTCAATCGTAGTTCGAAACCTCAATCAAATTCATATCCGGATCACGGAAATAAACCGATATGATCGGGCCCATGGCACCTGTTTTGGTGCCGGGCCCCTCGATGATCTCGACCCCGCACGTGTTCAAATGGCTGACGACATCGCCGATCGGCGTCTCGGTGATGAAACAGACATCACCGGACCCGGGCATCGGGGTTTCAGCCTTCGGTTCATATTCGTTGCCAGCGGGATGCAGGTTGATCTTCTGGCGGCCGAACGACAGCGCTGTCCGACCATGACCAAAACTCACCCGCTCCATGCCAAGGACGCGGGTGTAAAATTCACAGGTCGCATCAATATCGGCAACGGTCAGGACGAAATGATCAAGGCGGTCGATGGTGACGGGCGACGGCATAAATGCGTTCCTATTCTGCCGGCGCCGGCTGGCTCTGACCGGCTTCGATAGGCAATAAGATGATCGCGGCGAAACCAGCCGCCGCAAAACCCGCCAAGGTCACGAACAACCAGAAAAATCCGCCAGTGAAATCAAATATCGCACCCTCGACGACAACCCCAAGACTGGCGATCCCAATGGCGACGACGAACTTCAATCCGTACACCAGCGCGCGGCGGTGCGGCGGCGTATAACGCGCGATGAGAACATTTTCGGCGGGCAGGCTCGCGGTATTCAAACAGACCATGACGATAGCGACGCCGACCAGGGTGCCGCCGCTGATCATCCCCGCCAATACCAACACCGGTACCTGCAACAGATAGGTCAGCAAATAAATCCGGCGCGCCGAATACATATCCGCCAGCTTCCCGCCGCCCACCTGCATGATGCCCGATGCCAAATACACCAATCCAACCAGATAGGAGACTGTCAGCACGCCGTTCCCGGAACCGGAAAAATCCAACGCAAAAGCTTTCGGCAGTGCCGGGTTCGTCGCGTTATAGATAATCCCGCCGCAGGCCATGGTGAACGCCAAGATGGCATAAACCCGGATGGTCTCAGCGCGGCTGACGGGCGGTGGCGGCGGTTTTCGATCAACCTTGCTTTCGACAACGGCGCCGCGCGCCAAAGCGACCACAAACAAAATACCGGTAAAACACACGACGGCGCCGGGCACGACGTAAGCCGCGCGCCATCCCATGGCATGCATCAACCACCCCGTCATCACCGCCCCCATGGCGGCGCCCAGCGATCCGAAAATGCCGTTGATGCCCAAGACGGTACCGGTATTGACGGATTCGCGAACCAGCCAAGCAATGCCAACAGGATGGTAAATGGAGGCGGACGTGCCTGTCACCGCCAGCCAAATTCCCATTGCCAACGCGCCGTCTGATAATCCCGTCATCACCATGCCGAACCCGGTACCCAGATAAAAAATCGCCATCATGCCGGTTGCCGACCAGCGGTCGCCCAACCATCCCGCCAAGGGTGCTGCAAAGCCAAACAGCGCGTTGCCGGCAACGATCAGCGACACCGTCTCGCCATGGCTAAGGCCCAATTGTTTCTCCAGTGCCAGCGGCACCAAGGTGAAGAAAATCGGCGTAAAGAGGTGCGAATAGGTATGCCCAATGCACGCGAACCCCATAGCCAACCGGGCCGAGGTCGTTGATGGCGTTGGCGGCAATGATGAAGTCTCCGCGTTCATGCGTTTCCTATAGCGGACATGGGCCCGGCCTTACAAACTCTCATCGGCGAGCCGCCTCATGGTCCGCCGGTAGGTGGCGAAGACCACGTCCTCTGCCGCGTGGCTGCCATCGCGGACAACCCACCGGCCGCCGACCATGACATCGCGAACCGGGTTGGTATTACCACCAAAGATGAACGAGTCCAAAAGCCCGTCACCGTCGCGACCCAGCAGGTTCGGATGATTCGTGTCCAATACCACCAAATCGGCGCGGCATCCAGCTTTCAGCGCGCCGATGGGCCGGCCCAGCGCCTGCGCTCCGCCGGCCAAGGCGTCGCCAAACAGCCTGGCGCCCGTTGAACCGCCGTGGCCGGGTGCCGCCACATTGCGGCTCCGGGTGATCAACCGTTGGACATATTCCAGCCAGCGCAATTCCTCAATGGGACTGACCGATACGTGGCTGTCCGAGCCAATCCCCCAGCGCCCGCCGGCGGCGAGATAATCCACAAACGGAAAAATGCCGTCGCCTAAATTCCCTTCCGTCGTCGGACATATGCCCGCCACAGCACGGCTTGCAGCCATATTTCGAGTTTCAGCTTCATTCACATGAGTTGCATGAACAAGACACCAACGCGCATCAACTTCGGCATTGGCCAGCAGCCATTCTACAGGTCGGGCACCGACATGGTTCAGGTGCTCATCAACATCGCGCACCTGTTCGGCAATATGAATATGGATCGGCGCCGTTGCATCAATCGCATCAAAGCCGGCCAAGGCTTCAGCCAATGGCGACGCCGGCACTTGGCGAACACTGTGCGGCGCGATTCCGACGCGAACATTGGGATCACCTTGGGTCGTTGCCGTCAAACCTTGGACCAAAGCCAAGAACGCGTCGACATCCAGGATATAGCGTTTCTGTCCGGCATTCGGCGTCACGTCCCCATACCCACCGACGGTATACAGCACCGGCAGCATGGTGATGCCGATCCCCGCGGTTTTCGCCGCCGCCAAGGTTCGAACGGCCATTTCCGCCGGGTCGGCATAAGGCCGGCCATCTGGATCCTGATGTACATAGTGAAATTCACCGACCGCCGTATACCCGGCTTTCAGCATTTCGACGTAAAGCTGGGCGGCAATGGCTTCCTGGTCGTCTGGGTTCAGGCGCGTGACGAACGAATGCAAGACTTCACGCCAGGTCCAAAAACTGTCTGCATTGCCGCCGCCGGGGCCGTCCGCGGAATGCCGGCGCTCGGTCAGCCCGGCAGCCGCGCGTTGGAACGCATGACTGTGGAGATTGCCAATGCCTGGCAAGATCGCGCCGGCGACGCGCGCGGCGTCCCCCGCCGATGCATCCGGCGACACGCGCGAAAAATCTCCCGCTGCATCGATTTCAAGAAGCACGTCCTTGGCCCAGCCGTCCGCCAGAAGCGCCTTCTCACACCATATCAACGTAGGCGCTAAACTAGTCATCTCAATTGCGCAGCACATCGTTAATGATGGCCAAGGTTTCAGCGATGTCGATTGGTTTTGTGATATAGGCGGAAAATCCGGCGCTGTCAGCGCGCGCCAAATCGGAAACCATGGCGGCGGCACTAATGGCGATTACGGGGATCGCGCGGGTATCTTCAGCACCTTTTAAAATGCCGGTCGCTTCGACGCCATTCATGCCAGGCAGACCGATGTCCATAAGCACGATATCGGGCATCACCGAGCGAGCCAGTGCAATTCCGGTTTCAGCATCATGGGCTACAATCAACTCAGCATTGGGGATCGTTTCGAATATGGCCTGCATGAGTTGCAGATTGACGAGATTGTCTTCGACGTACATCACCCGATATTCGCGCGCCATGTCCGCCAAGGGGGCATCAAGCACCAACATATCAGCGGTATCGCGGGCACCAACAGCGGTGTCGCCCTCCGCCAACGGCAGATCGATCCAGAATGCACTGCCTTCACCAGCCCGGCTTTCAAAATCAATCGCGCCACCGAGTGCCGTCATCAATTGCCTGGAAATCGCCAAGCCAATCCCGGTCCCCTCGATCTCGGTGGATTCCCGGCCCATGCGGTCGAAGGGTTCGAACAAACGCGCATGATTTTCAGCCGCGATCCCCTCGCCCGTATCCGCAACACTGATCCGCAGCCATCCGGCCTCGACTATCATAGCAGCGACGGTGACGCCATATCGTTCCGCCATGGAATGGGCAATGGTCATGCAATCCTCGATGGCGGCGGATGAATTTATCGTCTCCATGCTCAAGTCAAGCTTGCCAGCTTCAATTTTCGATAGCTCAAGAATTTGACTGATTAAATCCAGGAGATGATGACCGCTTTTCATGATATGCCCGATGGACCGTTCCTGTTTGAGGCTAAGGGCCGCTTTCCTGTCACGGCGCAACACTTGGGCAAATCCAAGAATAGCATTCAAAGGGGTGCGGAGTTCGTGGCTCATAGCCGATAGAAATTCCGATTTCGCCCGGTTCGCGGTTTCTGCGTAAGTTTTGGCTTCGACCAACTGTTCGGCGGTACGTGCCCGCTCCACGACCCGGCCAAGCTGTGTGCTTGCATGGTGCAAGGCTGATTGTAATTCGGGGTTTTCAGGCAATCCTTGTTCAGACGAAAACATTTCGAGCACCGCGGCGACCTCGCCTTGCACCAAAACTGGAAAACCTAACGCGCCCCTGACTTCTTCTCCGCCCGACGCCTGGGCGCGAGGGAAATTAGGCTCAGCATTAACATCTTCAACCCATTCCGGTTTACGGCTCGCCATCACTCGGCCCGGCAGTCCATCGCCTGATTGAAATATTGTGTGTTCCGTGATTTTCCGAAACCGAGGAAAGGTATCGGGTTCGGCATGATGCCATATGCCCGTCGGTATCAACAAAAATTCGCTTTCCGGAGAACGTTCATACACGTGCCCCACCTCCCACCCCATGAACCCGCAGGTCGCCCGCAGACAGCGCCGCATGGCTTCGCCGGTTCCAGGGCCTCGTTGGCGAGGGTTGAAACCGTTTGCAAGAACTCGATCAATTTGGTTTGCGCCACCCCGGCAGCCTCGATCTTTTTTTGTGCGCTGATATCGGTCCAAAGCCCAATCGATCCGATTTTTACACCGTCATCGTCAAAGATCGGTGTGGCATTGTTGATGCAAGGAATATTTGTGCCGTCGGGGCGTTGCAGCGCCACCTCGTAGGGGCCGGTGTGGCCGTGGCGCAGTTTTTCCAATTCAGTATGAAAAATTGCTTCATTTTCGGCATCTACGAATTCGTAAATGGTCTTCCCCATGATCTCGTCACGACTTCGATCAAGAATGCCGCACATGGCCGGGTTCAAATCAATGGTCCGGCCATCGTTGTCGATGTTCCAGAATCCTTCCTGGGTGGTTTCCAGCAATTTTTCGATGATTCGATCGCGTTCCATGGAACCTGCGTAATCTCCTGAACCCACCTTAGTCGCACATCGCCCGCACGAAGTTCCCCGAACGGCAGACTGTAATTGTCACGGCGCTGTTACGCCATTTCAACAATCAAGACCATGCGCGTTCGCAAGGCAATCATCAAATATGCTCACGACTGAGTTGCCGCTGTTCGATAATCACAGAGGAATATGCAGGCCGACCTTGACGTTTTCCATGGCCACCGTGGTCTGAAAGCGTTGAATATCTTCGCCGGCAAATATCCGTCGCGTCAGCCGCTCGTACGCCGCGATATCCGAGGCCGTGATGATCAACACAAAATCATAATCGCCGATGACGTAGTAGCATTGTTGAACTTCCGGGACCTTCACGATATCGCGCTTGAAGTTGTCGATCACGTCGCCGCCGCCGCGCCGCAACACAACCTGCACCACCATGGTCACCCGCCCGCCGACAACATCCGGTGAAATGACCGCGATTTCCGACGCGATGGCGCCAACCTCGCGCAACCTTTTGACGCGCCGCTGACATGCCGTCGCAGACAATCCGACAACTTCGGCCATCGCTTCGGATGTCATCCGAACGTTGTTCTGCAGGCAATTCATGAGCACGATGTCAAAGTCATCAAATTCTGTTTTCATTGCATAAACAATCCATAACTTTTAAAATTACGCAGAATAAAAGCGTAAGCTATGTAATTTTGCATATTAAAATTTATTCGTCGAGGCTATATTTCGTCAAATCTTTGAACGAATAGCGGAGGCAATGATGAACGCTGCAAATCAAGCCGATGATGCGCATCACATCAATTTCAGGACGGGTATGATCTACGGCACCGCCGCCGCGATCATTTGGGGCGCATGGCCGGTGTTTTCACGTCTTGGTGTTGATCAAACTCTCAACGCGTTCGATATCGCAGCCTTGCGCTTCGGCGTTGCCGGTTTGGTATTGCTCCCGTTAATTTGGCGCCACGCGCTGAAAGGGCTGGGTTGGCAACGAGCACTATTTTTGAGTTTCGGGGCCGGTGTGCCCTACGTCCTGATCATGGTCGGCGGACTTTCGCTGGCGCCGGCGGGCCATGCCGGCGTGATTACGCCGAGCGTCATGTTGTTCTGCTCAACCATCGGCAGTTGCGTTTATCTGGGCGATAAGATGACCAAAGCACGCACAATCGGCATGGGGGCAATTATCGTCGGTGTCGGCCTGATTGGTTGGCGCGCCATGGCCGGCAATGCCGGAGCCGTCTGGTTGGGTGATCTGATGTTCGCCGGCGGCGGCATGTTGTGGGCAAGTTACACCGTCGCGGCGCGGCGCTGGAAGGTCGAGCCCATGCACGCCGTAGCCATAGTCTCGGTGGTCTCAATGGCACTCTATCTGCCGGTCTACTTTGCTGCCATGGAACCGCGAATATTCGACGCTCCCCTGGGCGAAGTTCTATTTCAGGCCGGGTTTCAAGGGGTTTTAACGGCTATCGGGGCCCTGGTGTTTTATACCCGCTCGGTGGCGATTCTCGGCGCGGGTCGCGGCGCAATTTTCGCCGCCCTGGTGCCCGCGGTGACGATTTTATTGGCGATGCCGGTACTTGGCGAACATCCGACAGCAAATGAAATCGTCGGTGTCGTCGCGGTCAGCTTCGGCATGGCAGTAGCAATGGGAATTGTCCGCCTACCAGTTGTCCGTTTGGCTAGCCGATCAAAGCCGCCAGCGCAGCCATGAACCGGTCAATCTCGGCTTCGTCGTTATAATAGTGCGGTGAGGCCCGAAGCACGTAGGGGAGGTTCCGCTTTTCCGCGTCGATCCGTGTGCTTGAGGGCTGGGAGACACTAACGTTGATGCCGTCTGCGCGCAAAGCCTGCGCAATCGGTGCCGGCTCAACGCCGTCAATGGAAAAGCTGACAATGGCGCAGTGCTTGGCGCCGGTGTCGGTAATACTGACGTTTGGGAGTTCCGCCAACTGCGCGCGCAATCTGTCCGCCAGCATCCAGGCCCGGTCTTGGATGGCATCGAGGCCGATATCGAGGGCGTAGCGGATGGCCTCGCTAAATCCCAATCGCAACGCGTAGGCATTTTCCCAGCTCTCGAAACGTCGGGCGTCGGCGCGCAGCGCGTACTTATCGCGGCTCGTCCATTCCGCGGCGAAATGATCGATCATCGCCGGTTCAATTTTTTCCATCAGCGTCTTCCGCGCATACAGAAACCCGGTACCGCGCGGGCCGCGCAGGAACTTCCGACCCGTGGCGGACAGGAAATCACAGCCCAACTCGTCGACATCGACCGGCATCTGGCCGACCGCCTGACAGGCATCGAGCAAATAAGGAATCCCATGCTTCCGCGCGACCCGGCCAACCTCGGCGGCAGGGTTCACCAACCCGCCATTGGTCGGAATCCACGTCACTGCGATCAACACGGTCCGCGCATCGATCATTCTTTCCAAGGCGCCGACATCAAGAGTGCCCTCTGCGTCACTGGGCACGACATCGATTTCGATGCCGTCGCGTTTGACGCGTTGTAGGAAGGCCACGTAATTGGCAGCGTATTCCACCTCGGCGGTCAAAATCCTGTCGCCGGGCTTTAGATCAAGCGCATAAAACGCATGATCCCAGGCGACGGTGGCGTTTTCCATGATCGCGATTTCCGCCCGCTCGGCGCCGATCAACTTGGCGACATCGTCATAAACCGCGTCCAGACGCCCGGCCTCTTGGGCTGCGGCTTCATAACCGCCGATTTGGCCTTCAAGTTCTGTATAGCCGATGACCGCGTCGATGACGCACGCCGGCATCAACGCGGCGCCCGCGTTGTTCAGATGCAGGCGACCGGGAATGCCCGGCGTCTCGGCACGGATGCGTGCGATATCCATGAATTCGGGTCCTCGAGTTTGAGTCTAGTTCGCCAGTTTTGACTTTAAATCGGGCCAGTTTTTATCGCCGGCCTTGATTAACGTACGCGGACCACCATCTACCCATTGACGCTGCACGCCCTTCGAATAATTCAGATACAGCTTCCCGTCGACGACTTTCCAGGCCTCAGGGTCAGTGGACGCCGTGTAGCCCTGGCTAACCGCCCAGGCGCAATACCCGCCATATTGAGGCGCGTATTTTGCCGGCATGGCGGCGAAGGCATCGCGGTTCTTGGCGCTGGCAAAACGCCAGGTGGCTCCCATGTAGGCGTGGGTAAACTTCGATGAACCCTCTCGACCGGCTTCCCGTCGGTGAAATAGGCAACCGGGTCATAACCGCCAATGGCCTTACCCCATGACGTGTAGACGACACCGCCCGCAAACGCCGGCGCCGCCAGCGCAACCAATAGGGCGGTGAGTGCACCACCAAAAAAGCATCTTGAAAATACTCGTGTCATTGTGTTGCTCCTGTTCGGGGCACCTAAATCTTTTTGCCACCGGGTTTCATCAATACACAACCGTCAATGCGCCAACGTTTGTTAACGCGAACCATGGGGTAAAGCGCGATCACTGTCGTGCCGTCCATGCCTTCGATCAAGACTTTCTGCACTGGCCGACCGGCACCGTCCGTTTTGGCATCCAAAAACACCAAACGCTTTGGCCGGTAAAACGCCGGGTAGGCCGCACGGACCATGCGCAGGAACGTTTCCGGATCACCAAACTGGTGTTGAATAGAGGGTGAGGCCAAACCGAATGCGGCGATGCCGTCATCGCTGCGGAATGCATCGATTTGTGCACGGATTACTGTCTCGACACCGGCAATTGCCGGTCCGTCGGCGCGCGACTGGGCGTTCACCATCAGTAGTCCGAATAACAATGCCGCAACCAAGTGTCGCATGTGCGCTCGCATGTCAGGTTTCATCGTATATGAGCAAATGATAAAGCGCTGTCGCAGCGGCGATCAAGTCACGGCCGCTCAACACGGCGCGATCAGACTGAAATCGTAATAGAGTTGATTTCAGGCGTGGTAGGCCTGGGTGCCTTTCATGGCGGCGCGCGAGCGCTGCAGCCCGCTACGGATAGAGCGCGTTTCTTCGGCCAAGTCGCGGGCCGCGCGGCTTTCCATGCGGGTCGTGACAATCCGGTCTTCAAGCTGTGTCAGCCGGCGGTCCAGCTCACTCATTCTTGCGTTGGTTTCGGCAATTCTAGATTTCAGGGCGCGGACGTGCGGCCGCACCATCCCGTCGCCATGCACATCAACACGGCGCACTGCTTCGACCGTAAACCACAATGCGGAAAAACTGATCACAATCGCAAGACTGCCAAGAACAACGCCCATGACGGAGATTTTCCTACTCGAACTATTCAACAACCTCAATAATTAGCGCGCCCGGGTAAACAGATAGTAAACGCCCGTACGATTATATCGGATGTTGACGAAAGGCTCTGATGAGGTGTTCTAGGGCTGGCGAGGTATATCTCCAGCAGCTTGATGATCACCACCGAGACGGCCCATGGCTTCAGCAATGGCCGTGTCGAAAAAGTCAGCCGTCATTTGCTGCCCTGTCGCCATTGAAATCGGTGTGAGCCCCATCCGCACGCTGTCCCCCGCCGCAACTTCATCAGCACTCAGGTATCGGGGTTTTTCCAACCGCTCCAACGCCGCCTTCATTCGGTCCGTTAAAAATTCGCGCTGCAACTGCCGCCCGCTATCGCGGTCCAAGCCGTCGAAGATTTCCGGCGCCGGCAATTCTTCCGTCAGCGCGGCCATTTCCTCTTCCGCATTGTCCTCAGGACCCACAGCGACCTCTACGACCGCCTCCGAAGATTCGGCCTCGTTGGGCAACGTTGGCACGAAGAATTCGGCGGACGCGATAGTTTCGCCTCCTTCGCGTGCTTCCGCCGCAACCGTTTCCTCCGCCGAGGCGAGCGCGCGTTGCAGATTTTCATCAATGAACGCATCACGTATCCCGGCACCATCCAGGTGGGATGTGCCCAAGGGCTCAATCGGTTGCTCGGCAGTGGGTTCGGCAATCACCACCTCCGGCGCATCTTCTCCGCGCAACGTATCGGCACGCGCCATCACAGAAACAAAAAACTGAGATGTAATTCCCTGCGCAATCTCGCGCGCCGTCTTCGCTAAAACGGGCTCGGGCTCTGGATTAGGCTCGAGTTCTTGTTCTTGTTCAAGTTCAGGTTCGGGTTCAGGTTCAGGTTCCGGCGAAGATGTTAGATCAGCGGCGGCTTCAAACATTTCAGGTGACGGCGGCAATGTTATGTCGCCCACCCCACCGTCCAAGGTTCCTTCCATGAGGCCATCATCAAGATCGCCATCATCGTTAAGCCGCGCCAGGGCGGCATCAACTTCGTCGGGCAAAAACTGCGGCAGCGCCATCGGCAACACAGGTGGCGGGCCGTCATCGAGAGACACCGCGTCTCCATCTGGATTAACGACAATCAAATCATCCCAGTCCGCGCGGTCAAATCCCAAATCCGTCAACACCTCACTGCCAGCGGCATCGTCACCGCGCAGGTATCTGCGCAATAACGCGAATTCCGACATGACCGCCGTATTGGCAATATCCGCTGCGGTGGGCCGCAAAATCAGCGGCCGCACCCGCGGATCATGCGCGCCGTGCGGATCCAACGTGACGGCGTTACCATCGGGACCGATGACCACAAGATCATTCCATTTGTCCCGCTCGAAGCCTGCATCAGCCAACGAGGGCGGCAGGTTCGAACCCAACTCGCGGCGCAAATATCCACGGACTTGATGGAATTCGGCAAGCACATCCGGATTGACGATGTCGGCGGCTTCGGGCCGCAAGATCAATGGCCGCGCCCGGCTCGGCGCCAGTTCGGGCGCCAGTGCGGGCGCTGGTGCGGAAGGCGCAGCCAGCGGAACTTCATCATCCGGTACCAGCGCCACTGAATTGCCGTCCGGATCAAAAACCACAAGATCGTTCCAGGCCGCCGGGTCAATTCCAAGTTCGGCAAGTTTTTTAGGATCAGCAACCGCTTGGCCGATCAAACAATGACGCAGTGCACGAAATTCTTCAACGAGATCGGGATCGTCTAGTGCGGCGGCCCCCGGCCGAATGATCAGCGGGCGCTTCGCCGGTTGATGATTGGCATCGTCATCATCTGCCTCGCCGGATGGCGTGGCCTTGGTGGTTGCCTCGCGACCGGCGCCTGCGCTGCGGGCCGATGCTGTCACGCTCGGGTCGCCGGCACGCGCGCCGGCGACATTGATCACCAGATCACCGCGCCATGAACGCCGATGGCGCGCGAAATCTTCTGCCTCGGCCGTCGGGTTCGGCCGTTCGCCGGCCCAGGGAATTTGGCCACTGGGATAAAGTGTGTAGGGGCCAGCCGTATCGATCCGCAATCCGTCAACCTCACAAAACGCCATCAATAGCGTGCCCTCGGCGCCATCCACGCCGACGCCTTCATAATTGATAGAAATTTGGTCCGGAACACGATTTTCAAAATTCCAGTCGATGGATCGGTCTTGCCAGCAAATGCCATAAATTCCGTCGTCACTCTCGCCTTCGGTCCCACCGTCGACCAGGGGCAATCCAATGGCCCAATCAATATTGCCGTCGGCAACCTGTTCACCATCGACAAGCACCCGGAAATGAGGGTCGCCAACTTCAGGCGCGCCGCCTAATCTGAGCCGGATCAAACCGGTTGAGACGTCGTCCGAACCACCCGTTTCGGCAATAGGTTCGGCAACGGGATCGTCGGTGGGCTCAGCCTGCGGCGGTTTCAGCGTCACAGAGGCAACGCGCGAAGGCGTATCCGGTTCCGGTTCCGGCTCAGTTTCGGGTTTTAGTTCCAATTTCGGCTCAGGCTTGGCCTGAGGCCGGGGGGCATCCTTGAGCGTACCCTTGAGCGTACCCTTGAGCGTACCCTTGAGCGTACCCTTGGGCGCATCCTCGGGCGCATCCTTGGGCGCGGGTTCAACCGGCCCCAGTTTGACCGATGCAACACGCGCCGGCTTGGCCTGCTCGGGCTCGGGCTCAGGCTCGGGTGATTTCTCAGGGGGCGGATCGGCCGGTTTCAGTTTCACCGAGGCGACGCGCGGCGATTTAGCCGGCTCAGGCTCGGGTGTTTTCTCTGGGGGCGGGTCGACCGGTTTCAGTTTCACCGAGGCCACGCGTGCCGATTTAGCTGGCTCGGGCTCGGGCTTGGGCTCGGGCAGAGGTTCAGGTTCTGCCGGTGTCAATTTAACCGAAGCCGCGCGACGGGGCTTAACTGGCTCAGGCTCAGGCCCTGGCTCTGGCTCTGGCTCTGGAATTTCTTGAGCCGCGGCCCATTGCATATCGGGCAGATTTTTGAACAACGGTTTTTCGCTGCGATCAGGAAAATCGACACGCACCCCGCCCATGGAAGTTATCG